>JBGPGQ010000081.1:0-10736 GCA_041483995.1 Bacteroidota bacterium | reverse complement strand
GTAAAGACGTAACAAGGAGCAGAATGATCTTTGCCGAGAGCATGAGACCCATGGCAAGTCCTTCACGGGTGACAAACAATCCAAATATCTCAAAAATTACATCGCCGTTGACACTAAAAGCGTTTACACCGACGATAAACAGCAGGAACCAAATCACTGACATGAAACGCCGCATCAAAAAGCGCGCTGTGATCGGCGAAGCGAGGCATCCAAATATCAACAACAACGATGGGATGCACAATGATGCCCCGGAATGTGATGATAGAATCATGATTGCAATCAGGAGAACAGCCACGAGCTTTGTTCTCGGGTCAAGACGTCCAACATATGTTTGTACATGAGACATGTTGACAAAATAGTCAATTTTTCAAAGAAATCAATTTGATCATCGTTCTTTCGCCGATTAGTTGGGAAAAGAAAGCGCTTGGAAAAATGACGGTTTATGCTTAATAAGTAGTTCACAATTTGCCCAAGAGCTTGGTGTGATGGGCAACACCACAGAAGTTGTTTGTGTGCTTTATACTGTAAGTGAACTTCTCCAACCTTAACCACATCATCAGGACATTACGTGCAAACACTCGACACGACCGTCGGCGATGTTCTCACAGACTTTAACTTTCATCGTGCCAGAATTGAGCATTACTTATTGCGTGCGGAAGAATGTATCCAAATGGCGAGGTACAAGACTGCCCAGAAGGCCGTCGAAAAGGTCTTTTCCTTAGAACCAGAAAATCGAGCCGGCAAGTCACTCCAAAAAAGAATAGACTACATTTTGGCAACACTCACTCGCAACGGGAGCAGCGATGTGGGCGGAGACGGTAGTTCTGAACAAACATGGAAGCGGCAAAAAAGACACGCACTCGTAATGGTTGTAGATCAGGACGAACGAATTCTCTATGCTCTTACCGAGAGTTTGTCCAAACATGGTTTTGATGTTGTAGCCGCTGGCGGTTATGACGAAGCAATCGAAATTCTTTCGATCATGAATCCTCAGCTTATTCTTTCCGAAGTTAATTTTGCCAATGGACCGATGGGATTCGATCTCTACCTATGGATCAGAACAAATGCGCGCCTTCAGGGAATTCCATTCTTGTATCTTGCGACAAGGGTTGATCGGGAAACGTTAATCGCAGGCAAAAGGCTGGGAGTGGACGATTTCATCGTAAAGCCATTGGATGAAGGCATCGTCATCGCGTCGATCCTTAATTGCTTGTCACGGGAGAAAAAAATGCGTTCTTGATTCTACTCATTCAACGTTGAACTGTTCTTCCTTCCCGATTCCTTGATTTTCCTTCGCCTTCTTCGTACCTTTTTGAAGATAATACTCCCGCCGGCCTATGACACAACTTGTTATCAACGAAATTTTCCACAGCATACAAGGGGAATCCAGTTTCATGGGCAAGCCCTGTGTATTCGTGCGGCTTACCTACTGCAATCTTCGTTGTATATACTGCGATACTGAGTACGCGTTCCACGAAGGTGAGAACATGAGTATCAATCAGATCCTTCAACGTGTTGCTTCCTATCAATGCAAATTAGTGGAAGTAACGGGTGGAGAGCCTCTCCTACAGGAAGGCGTTCATGAGCTAATGAATGCGCTCTGCGACCAGGGCTATGAGACATTATTGGAAACTGGTGGCAGCCTTGATATCAGCGCAGTCGATTCTCGCGTAAAAAGGATCGTTGATTTCAAGTGCCCGAGTAGTGGCATGCTGAAGAAAAACCTCTGGAGGAACGTCGATCATCTTAAGCGAATTGATGAGGTGAAGTTCGTGATAGGAAACAGGGAAGATTTTGATTGGGCACTCGAAATGATTCGCACATACCAGATTGAGGACCGTTGTCCAATCCTGATGTCTGTTGTTTTCGGCGTTCTTGCTCCCCAAGAACTGGCTCAATGGATACTCGAGAGCAAAATCAATATTCGCTTTCAATTGCAAATGCATAAGTTCATTTGGGAACCTGAAACCCGAGGTGTGTGATGAGTAAACCATTGGCAGTTGTGCTTGCCAGTGGAGGAATGGATAGTTGTGTCACAACTGCCATCGCCCACCAGGATTTTGAACTTGCCCTTCTTCACCTGAACTATGGCCAACGAACCGAAGGCCGAGAGTTGCAAGCCTTTAATGCCATTGCAACGCACTATCATGCCACCCATCGTCTCGTCGTTTCTATGGAACATCTCTCGAAGATTGGAGGGTCAAGCCTCACTGACAACAGGATTTCCGTGTTGCCTGCTGATCTGAGGCGAAAAGAAATACCCAGTTCGTACGTCCCATTTCGCAATGCCAACATGCTTGCCGTTGCGGTGAGCTGGGCCGAAGTATTGGGAGCTTCTGCCATTTTCGTTGGTGCGGTTGCAGAGGATTCTTCAGGCTATCCTGACTGTAGGCAGGAATTCTATGATGCATTTGCCGGTGTGATTGCGACCGGTACAAAACCAACCACGCAGATCCGCATTGTTACGCCTGTGATTGAATTATCAAAAGTAGAAATAGTGCAGCGTGGGGTTGCTTTGAATGCGCCGCTTCATTTGACCTGGTCATGCTACCAGCGCGAGGATGTTGCTTGTGGAATTTGTGACAGTTGCGCTCTTCGATTGAGGGGATTTCAAATGGCTGGCATTGAAGACCCGATTCCATATTTGCATAAGCCCGATTACCTGCATGGTAGCCTTGCATGAAGCCTGCCCACTTTGATCGTGTCTGGAACATTCTTATTGTTGCTGCTGCAGCATATTCTGCTGTAAGCATACCTGCGAGACTTGTGCTTGATATGCACGAACAGGCAAGCATGCTGGGTGTTCTGGACGGATTGGTCACATTGATTTTTTCAGCGGACGTTGTGTTGCGGTTTCGTACTTCGAGACGTGCCGCCGCGGATTCGGAACATGCTGCAAGAGTTCATCATTCGGAATATTCTGCCACCTGGCGTATTCTCGACTGTATTGCCGCTGTTCCATTTTCATTACTTCCCGTTGTAGGCTCGATTCAGGTCTTCCGGCTTACCAAGCTTGCTCGCGTTGCCCAATTCATGCTGTTATGGCAGAAACGTGATGTTCAACGTGCAAACATTCTTCGTCTTGCATTTTTTGCGTTCTGGCTTGCCCTCTCAACTCATTGGATCGCGTGCGGCTGGCTTGCATTACAGAATGAGCCTTTTGAGTCCGACTCGGGTGAAAAATACCTGGGCGCGATGTACTGGACAATGCAAACTTTGTCGACGGTGGGATATGGCGACGTTAAACCTTCTTCAAATTCCCAAAAAATGTATGCCATCGGTGTAATGATATTCGGCGTCGCCGTATATGGGTATATCATCGGAAACGTTGCCAGCGTCCTTGCAAAGATCGATCCTGCAAAAGGTCATTACCTTGAGAACCTTGAACGACTGAATGCATTCCTGAGTTACCGGAGCATCCCCCAGCCTCTGCAACAGCGAATCCGCGATTACTATGAGTACCTCTGGGAAAAGCGGCTGGGGTACGACGAGTCCTCCCTCGTTGCCGATTTGCCGCCAAGCTTGCGGACCGAGGTATCGTTGTTTCTCAAGAAAGACATTATCGAAAAGGTTCCTCTCTTCAAAGGCGCCGGAGAAACGTTCATCCGTGAAATTGCATTGGGCATGCGACCGGTTGTCTACATGCCGGGCGATTATGTGTTCAGGGCCGGAGATAGTGCAGGTGAAATGTATTTTATCAACACGGGCAGATTTGAGGTTGTTTCGAAGGATGGGAATACGATCAACACTTTGACCGATGGAGACTTCTTCGGTGAGATTGCACTGTTTCTCAACACGCCACGAACCGCAGGCGTGCGAGCAGTCCAATACTGCGATGTCTATAGACTCGATAAAGAAGCGTTCGACCGCGTTCTCCTGCGTTATCCCGAGATGGCTGCTCATATTGAAGCAATGGCGAAGGAAAGGCAGCTAAGGGTGTAATTGACAAATGCGCGTTCGTCATCCCACATCAACTCATTCTCCCTTTTTTTTCCGAGGGGAGAATATGACAAAGGATGATGTCTCTTTTGAATTTATCCTAAGGATGTCATTCTGAGACCCGATGTTGTCTGTCGGGTCGAAGAATCTGATCAGATTCTTCGGTCGCTATGCTCCCTCAGAATGACAGGACACTTTTTGGACAGCCTCAGAATCATACAAAACAATTCAACCCATGCCTCCAACTCGCAACAGCTACGCGCTCATCTGGCAAACGGTCTGTAAAATTCCCAAGGGCAAGGTTGCAACCTACGGAGCGATTGCCAAACTGAGCGGACTTCCCGGCCAGGCACGACTGGTTGGCTACGCGATGCACAACGTTCCGCTTGGGGCTGAGAGTCCCTGGCACCGTGTGATCAACTCGCAGGGGAAAATTTCATTGCCGAAGGCTGGCGGCCACTACGACCGGCAAAGGAAGCTGATTGAAAAAGAAAGAGTCGTATTCACACGCGACAGAGTTGATCTCCGAAAGTATGGATGGCCGCGGCAATTGTTGGACGGACGGAGAAAGACGAAATAGACGACGCAGTCGTTAAGCCAGTAGTTAGGTAAACTTTTGGGGTTGAAAATGACGACATCAGATAATGATCAATTCCCCGAGCAGAACGAAATGATTGAAGCAATTCGACGTTCGGGTTATCTGATCGAATCTCAGATTTCTGAGATGCTTTCCAATGCTGGTTTTTTTGTAGAAACCAATCAGGTCATCAAAGATCCGCTTACCGGAAAGAGCCGTGAGATAGATCTTCTTGCAGAGTACTATTCCTATCAAGCAGATAGATCAGGCGTGGTTGCGAAGGTGAAGTTCGTATTTGAGGCAAAGAACAATCCGTTTCCACTCGTTTTGCTCACTCAATTCAAGTCCACCCCTAACATCGAAATATGGGAATCTCTTCGGGAGGTGATAACCCAACCCCAGTCTATTGAGTATTCCATTGAAGAAGGATTTTATCAGGCCCTGATTGGAGACAAAACCGATGGGATTTTCACCCAATATTGCACTTTCAAACGGAAGAAGGACTCGAGAGAATCAGATTTGATGGCTTTCCATCCAGATGAATTACACGATAGTCTCGTAAAGATCGTTCAGTACTGTGACGAGGAATTCTCATTCTGGCAGGAGCGTGAACCTGACCACCGTTGCTTTCGAGATTTCTTGTATCTTCCGGTCGTGGTCCTTGGTGGCGCACTCTATGAACTGTCCCCCGATGTTATTCCAAAGCTCAAACAAGTGCATTCATCTCGACTACTATATAACTATCATCGGGGTGATGAGCCCAAGTGTGCAACTATCTATGTTGTGACGATGGATGGATTCGCCAGCTTCATCGACGAGATCATCCAGACTGAGCGTCGCATAGAGGATCGAATGGTGGAAGCAAAAATGAGGTCTGCCAAAAACGTTTCGCTCAACGCTCCTGACAACGACACTCGCTCTATATGAAGGAGAATAATCGTTAGCGGCAACAGTAACTGCCGCAGGTGAAACGACGCATTTGTATTCGAGAAAACTTTATTGAAACCAATATTCACCATCCATGCTGGCGAGTATCTCGTCGGTTCACACATAGAGAAGCGGTTCAAGAAATTCCGCGTCTGGGTTCCGTCGAAGGATACAGGAATTGATTTGCTTCTCACGAATTCTATCAAGAACAAGAGGGTTGGTCTTCAGGTCAAATTCTCGAAGGATTTTTTGGCACCGGGAACGGTACCCGCCTTTCATAAAGGGCTCCTCGCCTGTGGTTGGTGGACGTTGAATCGAGATAAGATCAAGAACTCTAAGGCTGACTTTTGGATTTTTGTGCTCTACAGTTTTGATAATCGAATGGTACAATACCTGATGATAAGGCCTCAGAAATTGCTCGGCATCCTTAAGGCGATTCATGGGAATGTAAAAAATATCAATGTTTATTTTTGGGTTACGGCAAAGAACAAGTGTTGGGAAACACGAGGCCTCAATAGGTCGGACCAGAATCTTATAGCTTTGAACAAATACTCGAACTCTATCCGTAACGTGACACAGTTTCTGAATGACTGGGATAGCATAAAGAAAAGGCTTACGTAAGTTTTCGACGAACAACTGATGCAAGAGACACTGCAGAGCGACTCGACAAAAAAATAATTGGATAAGAGTCCAAATGAAATTCGAGTTAAGCAAATCGATTGAAATTCTTGAACGAACGCCTTCCGTTCTCGATGCCTTGTTACGGGATATCCCGGATGATTGGTCAAAAACGAATGAAGGACTCGATACATGGAGCCCGTACGACATCGTTGGTCATTTTATTCATGGGGAGAAAACGGATTGGATCCCAAGGATGGAAATTATTCTTTCTCCCACAAAGGACAAGGCGTTTCCAGTCTTCGACCGCTTTGCGCAGTTCAAATCCAGTCAAGGAAAATCATTGCAACAGCTTCTCGATGAGTTTGCATCTCTACGCAGGCAAACCGTTGCAAAACTGAAAGTTGCAAACCCCAATTCTGCGGATTTGGCCAAGACCGGCATTCATCCTGAGTTTGGAGAGGTTACATTACAAGAACATCTCTCAACCTGGGTCGTGCATGATTTGAACCATCTTGCCCAGATGGCAAGGGTCATGTCCAAGCAATATCAGGAGGAAGTCGGTCCCTGGTTGCAATACTTGAAAATATTGCGGTGGTAAGAGTGTTGACACCTGGTATCCCACACACTGGAATCATCTTGTAGGGGCGTAGCATGCTACGCCCCACGGGGAAAACTGAGCACCACCGCTCAAAGCGGCTGTTTATTTATTTTTACACGCGACATTTAGTACATTACATACCAGCTCGCGACCATCATGCAATTGAGGAGAATAAAAAATGACCTTTCGTACTGAAAAAGATTCGCTCGGGGATCGTCAAATTCCTGAGAATGCATATTACGGTGTGCAAACGCATCGGGCGCTTGAGAATTTTCCGATCAGTGGCCTGAGACCCAAGCCAGCATATGTTGAAGGAACAGTTCACATCAAGAAAGCGGCAGCGATTGTGAACAAGGCATTGGGTTTGCTCGATGCAAAGAAAGCGGATGCCATTGTGCAGGCCTCCGACGAGATTCTGGGCGGCAAGCTGCGTGAATGGTTTTTGGTTGATGTGTACCAGGCGGGTGCCGGAACTTCGCACAACATGAACACAAATGAAGTGATTGCCAACCGTGCAATTGAGTTGCTGGGTGGGAAAAAAGGCGACTATTCAATTGTCAATCCCAACGATCATGTAAACATGGCGCAGTCAACAAATGACGTCTGCCCGACGGCAATCCGTATTGGCGCGCTCATCAACGCGCGATTGCTGCTGCCTTCATTGAAAAACCTTGAGGATGCTTTTGCAAAGAAGGCAAAGGAGTTCGACCACATCGTCAAGTCGGGACGAACACATCTTGCCGATGCAGTGCCGGTGAGGCTTGGACAGGAATTCGGTGGGTACGCCGCCAACATCCGCAAGCATCGCCAATCAATTGAGCATGCATCCGAATCGTGCAGGGAACTTGGCATTGGTGGCACAGCCGCCGGTACCGGTCTTAATGCGCATCCGAAGTACCGCGAAATGATGGTGAAGCAGCTCTCCGTTCAGCTTTCGATGGAATTCAAAATGGCGGAGAACTACTTCGAGGCGATGCAGAGTTTACGACCGATGGTGGAGCTTTCCAGTGCAGTTCGCAACCTCGCACAGGACCTCATTCGCATCTCAAACGATATCCGGCTTCTCGGTTCAGGTCCGAAGACCGGTCTGTCCGAAATCAATCTTCCTGCAGTCCAACCCGGTTCTTCCATTATGCCCGGTAAGGTCAATCCGGTTATGATGGAAATGATGGATATGGTCTGTTTCCAGGTCATTGGCTGCGATACGACAGTCTTGATGGCGGCACAGGCCGGACAGCTTGAGCTGAATGTTATGATGCCTGTGGTTGCATTCAACCTGTTGCATGAGATCGAGATCCTGAAGAATGCGATTGATGTGTACATCGGTTTCTGTGTTGCGGGAATTACAGCAAACGAAGCGCGGTGCAGGGAATATGCAGAAGCAAGCATGAGTATTGTAACAGTCCTTAATCCTCATATTGGCTATGCCAAGGCGGCGGAGATTGCAAAGGAATACCTCGCCTCGGGCAAATCCATTCGGCATATCGTATTGGAGAAGAAATTGCTCACACCAGAGAAACTTGATGAGGTGTTCAATCTGCATGGAATGACGGAGCCGGGGATACATAAGTAAGTCTTTTTTCCACTTCTTTTGCGGAAAAGAAGTGGACAAGAAACCGTGCGAAACCGTAACGCGCTCCTAAGAGAATACGGCAACGGTTGGTCGGTTTCGATCATGAAAGTTAAGAAAAATTTTCAGACGGCATACAACTTGACCGAAACCGAAAGCTCTGTTTGGAATCCCCACGCGCCAGCTGACGGTTTCGCAAGCTGCGATGAAGACTCTGTGGATATGGAGTTGCAAATCATTCCTCATTTGAGTTAATTAGGTACAGATAATAATTTTGGAGCATAAGATGTCTGACGAGGTCACGCAACTCGCTACGCCCGTAGCAGCGGCCGCACCGGCAAAAGCAAGGAAACGGTTCAAAGAGCTTGCCGTCATTAACCAGGCTGGCTGTACCGGATGCGAGGTGTGCATTGAGTTCTGTCCGGTGGATTGCATCCTTACGGTGCCTGGACCGGACTACGATCAGTACAAGAAATTAGTTGAGATTGATCTTGACGTCTGCATCGGTTGCAAGCTGTGTGTAAAGTACTGCCCATGGGAAACGATCGAGATGATCCCGAGCGGCGAATCGTATCAAGTTGCAGCAGAATGGACGCAGCGCTCCGTGCTTCCGAATTCCGAATGGATTCAAGGAACCAACATTGAAATCGTTGAAGGGGGTCCGCTGCCGATACCGGGGACGAAAGTGAGCTAGAGAGAACGTCGTTCAACAGAAGGGAGGCTTGTGCCTCCTTTTTTTGTTTCTGCTCGTTGATTATCCCACGTATTTTCCGTATTCTTGATGCAGCATCATGCTGGCGTAGCTCAGTTGGTAGAGCAGCTGATTCGTAATCAGCAGGTCACCAGTTCGACTCTGGTCGCCAGCTCCAAAACAAGTGAAGGAGTTCTCCGCCAAAGGCGGATGCGCCTCTGGCGCAAAGTCTCCTCGCCAGCTCAAACACTACAACTTTTCAACTGCAGGGCAAGGAAATATCCGAGCCCTGCGTTCGTTTCAAAACGAGGATTTAGATGGTTGATCTCATTATTGTAGGTGCTGGGCCGTCGGGTCTTTCGTGCGCAATAGAAGCAAAGAGAGCCGGGCTTTCGACGCTCATCCTTGAGAAGGGGAGCGTTGTCGATTACATCCGGCGTTTTCCATCCAACCTTGTCTGGTTCTCAACGCCTGAGCTTCTTGAAATCGGCGGAATCCCATTCGTGATCTCCACAGTCCGGCCAACACGAGTCGATACGCTGAATTATTATCAGAAGGTCTGTCAACACTACAATCTGGATATCCGGTATTACGATGCCGTTGAGTCGATTGCTCACGAAAGTAATGGATTTCTTGTCTCTACGCTAAGCCGGAAGTCCTACCCGAGCAGGCATGTTGTCGTCTCTACGGGATACTATGATCATCCCAACCGGTTGGATATTCCCGGAGAATCCCTGAAGAAAGTTTCTCACTACTACGACGAGTCCTACCGGTACTTTGGATGCGATGTGGCGGTGGTTGGCGGGAGGAACTCCGCGGTTGAGGCTGCGCTTGATTTGTTTCGTCATGGCGCACGCGTTACGCTTATCCACAGAAAGGAAAAACTAAGCGACGGCGTGAAATACTGGATTCTGCCCGACATGGAGAATCGCATAAAGTCAGGAGAAATAAAGGCTCTGTTCCTGTCGAGGGTCGAAGAGGTCAAAGAGGCATCGATTGCAGTAAACACTCCGCAGGGACGGCGCGAAATCCCCAATGATTTCACATTCGTTCTTATCGGCTTCCATCCGGACACAGAGCACTTGCGGAAGTACGGCGTTGAGATTAAGCCTGATACACTGGCGCCATGTTTTGACGAGAAGACATTTGAGACAAATGTAAAGGGGTTGTACGTTGCCGGTTCTATTGTTGCGGGAAAAAACAATAATAAGGTCTTCGTTGAAAACGGTCGCACGCACGGTGCGGTGATCGTGGCTTCAATTCTTTCGACTCATTGATTCGTTCTCACTTGTTGCCCACGACGAAGCTGAAAATTCTGCCCAGACGTTGATTTTCATCCCCACTTTTCTTAGATTTGGATGCAAAATTTCTTATCCGTCCAGTTTTCACTCCACGCAAAGGAACTTACATGAGCGAAGGTAAAATCGTCCAGGTTATCGGACCGGTGATTGATATCGATTTTTCCGGCGGAACACTGCCATCAATACTCAACGCAGTCAGGATACCAAGAACCAATCCCGACGGCGAAAAAGATGTTCTTATTGCTGAAGTTCAACAGCATTTAGGCGATAACCGTGTGCGCACGGTCGCTATGGACTCCACGGACGGTCTGTCACGAGGGCTAACGTGCATTGATACAGGCGCGCCAATCATGGTCCCAGTAGGACCCGCAGCACTTGGAAGACTCATCAATGTTATCGGTGATGGAATCGATGGTCTGCCTCCGATCTCAAGGGCTAAGGAATATCCCATCCATCGTCCCGCACCCTCGTTTGAATCGCTTTCCACGCAAAAGGAGATGTTTGAAACCGGG
>JBGPGQ010000080.1:0-10745 GCA_041483995.1 Bacteroidota bacterium | reverse complement strand
CAGAGCTTCATTTTGAGGTCAAGTCCTACGCAACTGTAAGTAGCTCAACCCCGCCAGGTCCGGAAGGAAGCAACGGTCGGTTACCAAAAGTGTGACGTGGGGTAGCTTGACCTCTTTGTTTTCCACCGCCATGGTCTTGCCAGCACACATTCTGCTATTGCATACAGCATAGATTTTCCTTAACTTTACGATAGATGTTTCATGAGTTGAATGAGGTCTACGCCGCCAACATTGAATATGGTGTGTATGTATGTCCTCGGTTCACGTTTACGGTAAACGACAAAGGTATACAGGTAATCCCAAGAATTTGTCTCTCGTCCTGGCCCGAGAGCTCGCCTGCGTCGTTCCGAAGTAACAGCATAGCGGCACTTTTGCAGGTGTTAGCAGAAAGGTTGGAACGACAAGTAGTATGAAGAAAGAAATAATCATTAATGTGGCTGCAAATGAGACTCGAATTGCAATCACAGAAGAAGGCCGTTTGGCCGAAATCTTTGTCGAGAGAGCGGACAAAGAAAAAATGGTGGGCGATATTTACGTAGGCAAGGTTGCCAAGGTAATGCCCGGTATCAAAGCTGCATTTATCGATTTGGGGTTGAAGCAAGACGGCTTCTTGCATTTTTCGGATATAGGAAATCGTCTTGAAGAATACTCGGCAATGATAGGCGATGACGACGATGAAGAGGAAAATGGGGAAGAAAAAGTTGCCGTTGAAGAGACCTCAGTTGCAGTAGAACAAAGCCCGCCTCAGCAGGTTCACCAAAGAAGGCCTCCACCGTCCGAACAAGCTCCATCCCGCGGAAATCACGATAACGGTCGTTCCTACCGGAGAGATATCCAGCTTGAAAAAGGTCAGGATATCATCGTCCAAATTATCAAAGAACCGGTCGGTAAGAAAGGCGTGCGCGTTACGTCCGAAGTGTCCCTCGCGGGTCGTTTCCTTGTCTTGCTTCCTTTTGATGGCAAGGTTGGTATCTCCAAAAAAATAAGCAGCTTCAAGGAGAAGCGCCGCTTGCGGAAGATCGTACAGAGTATTCTTCCAGAGGGGTTTGGCGCCATCATCAGGACGGTTGCAGAGGGGCAGGAAGATTCAGCGTTGCGGAACGACCTCGAAGACTTGATCAAGACATGGCGGGAAATTGAAAAGACAGTAAAATCAGAGAAACCTCCGGCCCTGTTATACAAGGATATGGCAACGACATCCGGAGTTATACGCGATCTTTTTTCAAATGATGTTGCCCGCGTTATCATCGATTCCAAAAAACTCCACAAAGAAATCAGGGCGTACATCAAGTACACTTCCCCTCAGTTGCTCGAAAAGATTGAGCTTCATAAGGACCGTCAGCCAATCTTTGATACATTCGGGATTGAAAAAGAGATCGAAACATCGCTCAGCCGCAAAGTGTGGTTAAAGAGCGGTGGCTATCTCATCATCGAGCCGACAGAGGCAATGGTCGTTATCGATGTGAATAGCGGCAGGTATGCGGCCAAGCGGGAACAGGAACAGAATTCTCTCCGGACCGATCTCGAAGCTGCAAGAGAAATTTGCCGACAATTGCGTCTGCGTGATATGGGCGGTATTATCGTTTGCGATTTTATCGATCTCGACGACGAACGGAACAAACGAAAAGTATTTGAGGAGTTGAGGAAAGAATTTCGCAAAGACCGTGCAAAGGTTACTGTGTTGCCTATGACTGAATTCGGTCTCGTGCAAATCACACGGCAGCGCATCCGGCAGAGTATCGTGCACAGCTTCACGGAACCATGCCCCGCGTGTGGTGGAACAGGTCTGGTGCAATCGAAGACAACAACGCTCAATCAACTTGAACGGTGGGTGCGTCGCTTTAAGACTGAATCGAAGGAATTCCGATTGAAGCTGTATGTGAACGACGAGCTTGCCGAGATGTTGACAGCAGGGACCATCAGCCGTTTGCGGAAAATTATGGCAAAGCATTTTGTGCTTATCAAGCTTGAAGCCGATCCTTCAATTCCTGCGGGGGAGTTCCGTTGTATTTCTGTCAAACAAGGAAAAGATGTCACCGACCAATTCAAGTAGCTCCGTGGCGATTGCTCCTCCGGGTCTGAAGCGGACTGCATTGTACGACATCCACGCAAGGCTCGGTGCAAAGATCGTGGAGTTTGGTGGTTATGAGATGCCCGTTCAGTATGCCGGTATCATTGAAGAACACAAGCGGGTGCGTGAAACGGTCGGAGTGTTTGATGTTTCCCATATGGGGGAGGTCGAGATACGCGGTCGCGACGCCCTTGCTTTCGTTCAGAAAATAACTGTAAATGACGCGTCGAAGCTTGCGGAAGGTGACGTGCAGTATTCCGCAATGTGCTACGAAGACGGCGGCATCGTTGACGATTTGCTGGTCTACAAGATGGCCGATCACTTTATGCTGGTGATCAATGCTGCAAATATTTCCAAAGACTATGAATGGATGCAGCATCATGTGTTTGGTGACGTGACATTGAATAACCGTAGCGACGATTTTTCCCTGATTGCCGTTCAAGGTCCCCAATCGCTCAGCACACTCCAGAAACTTACCAAGGCAAATCTTTCGTCAATTCAGTATTATCATTTCGTTCACGACACTCTGGCCGGGATTGATATGATCATTTCCCGGACCGGTTACACGGGTGAGCTTGGTTTTGAATTGTACTTTCCGAGCGATGTGACTACCGGAGAGCAAGTCTGGAATGCGATCTTTGAAGCTGGGAATGAGTACAAGATTGCCCCGGTTGGCCTTGGCGCACGTGACACGTTACGTTTGGAAATGGGCTTCTGTCTCTATGGACACGACATTGACCAAACTACGCATCCTCTGGAGGCCGGTCTTGGCTGGCTCACAAAACTCGACAAGGGTGACTTTGTTGGTAGAGAAGTTTTGATGCAGGCAAAACGTGAGGGGATAAAACGGAAGCTCGTAGGATTTACATTGAATGAACGAGCGTTTCCGAGACAAGGGTATCAGATACATTTCAATGGGTCCACTATTGGCGCGGTAACCTCGGGGACCTTTTCTCCCGTTCTCGACAAAGGAATTGGAATGGGCTATGTGCGGACAGAACATGCAAAACACCAGAGTGCAATACAGGTAGTCATTCGTGACAAGGAACTTCCTGCCACCGTTGTTCCAATGCCGTTCATAAGAAAATAGAAACGCAATGCGAATTGATGTTCATCTCACACCTCTTCAGGTTGAAGAAATGTCTCTGCGGGACAAGACCGTAGTAGTTATTGATGTGCTCCGTTCAAGCACATCAATTGTGGCGGCTCTTCAGAGTGGGGCAAAAGAAATTATTCCGGTTACTACCGTAGAATCCGCCGTGAAGATTTCAGGTAACCTTTTTGGCGATGTGATTTTGCTGGGTGGCGAACGAAACGGAAAAATGATTGAAGGTTTCAACCTCGGGAACTCGCCTTCGGAATACAGCGAAGAGAAGGTCAAAGGGAAGTCGATTATTTTCAGTTCAACCAACGGCTCGCTGGCGATGGTGAAAGCGCGGTATGCACGGGACATGATCGTCTGTGGTTTTGTCAACATTTCAGCCGCGGCAGACTTCCTCAAGAAAAACAAGAGTGATGTCATCATCTTCTGTGCGGGCAGAAACGGGATGTTTTCCATCGAGGATTCGGTGTGTGCGGGCCTTTTGCTGTTCAAACTTTCGGAGCAAAAGTCCCTCGATCTCGTACTCTCCGACGCCGCACTGGCCGTGTCTACATTGTATAAGAGCTTTGGCAAAGCCATTCCGAAGTTGGTCAGGGATTCCGAACATGGAAAATATCTGGCGAAGATCGGTTTCGCGGATGACCTCCCGATCTGCGCCGGCATAGATACCATGCCGGTACTTCCCCAAATGATTGGTAATGTGATCAAACTGAAACGTGAAGTGGAAAAGAAAGAAGTCGCACGGGTTACAGTCTCTTCCTAACTATTCACGGCTCTCCTATGGCACAACAGGTTCGCGGTCGCAACGAGTTCGCTCAGCAACAACGGCGTCCGGCAGCATCCCACTCGAATCGCAAATCATCAATCGCTGCAATCTTGATGATGTCGGCGGCTCTTTTGATCTTTCTTGCATTGGTCTCCTACAATGCAAGTGACGAAGCAAATGCCGACATCCACGCACGTGATTTGTTCAAGGTTTTTTCCGGCGATCCCCTTGTAAAAGCGAAAGCTGACACAGCCCAAAACTGGTTGGGATTGGTTGGCGCCATTCTCTCCGATGTTCTTATTAAATCCACGGTTGGGTATAGCGTGTTCTGCCTCCCATTGTTGCTGATGATGTGGGGATGGACCATACTGCGCGGTGGAGAGTACAGGCGCCTACTGACGATAACCAATTATGCGATTGTGAGCGCCCTTCTGCTCGCTTCATCGTTCGGAATGACGAGATTGATTGGTTGGGTGATTGGAATGGAATGGAGTGGCGTTGTCGGTGATTTTCTAGCAAATGCACTCGCACAACTCCTCGGTCGTGTCGGTGGTTCGCTCGTACTTTTTACGGGACTGATCATTGTTGCGGTGCTTGCAGTAGACCTGGATGTTCGTCAAACTGCAGAGCGACTGAAGAATGCCTACCTACATTTGATGGACTGGCTCTCACGAAAGCGCGATGCATTGCAGGAAGCACGTGCTTTGAAAAAGGAGACAGCTCCGACAGTCAAAGCTGAGGTCAAGATATCGAAGCCCCCGCTCGAAGAACCATTGGCCGTTGCGAAGAGGTCTGCACCGTTGTTTCAGCGTGCCGCTGCGGAAGAATTTGGCGATAATAAAGAAGAGCAGAGTGCGGGGATTCCATCCCTTACTGATGAACAACGCAAGAAAATCAAATTTGATGTTGTGAAGACTGCGGAAACTGCTGAAGTTGAACTGGATGATCGTCCGATCCCTCAGGAGCTGAATGCGCGTGAAGACATCGACTATGTTTTTCCGTCCGTGGAATTGCTTGACGCTCCACGGCCGGGAAAGGAAGAAGTCGCAGACGATGAGCTAAAGGCCAACGCTGATCTTCTGCGGGATACTCTTGCGGAGTTCGACGTGGAACTGGAAAGTGTAAGCGTTACTCCCGGTCCAGTCGTGACATTGTATGAACTTGTGCCGGCAACAGGCGTGAAGATCAGTCGCATCGTGAGCCTGGAGAATGACATGGCAATGAAGCTCGCTGCCAAAGGCATCCGTATCATGGCACCCATACCGGGGAAATCCGCGGTAGGTGTCGAGATTCCGAACCACAATCCTGCACTGGTAAGCATTCGTAGCGTTATCAATTCCACCAGGTTTCGCGATACAACCGCAAAGCTTCCGCTTGCGATGGGGAAAACAATTTCGGGTGAAGTCTTTACAGATGACCTTTCCAAAATGCCGCATTTGTTGATTGCGGGAGCAACTGGTTCGGGGAAAAGCGTTGGCATCAACACCATACTTGCCAGCCTTCTCTATCGACTACACCCATCCGACTTAAAGCTTGTTATTATCGATCCGAAGAAGATTGAGCTCACCCAGTTTGCAAGACTGCGCAGTCATTTTCTTGCCGTCTCACCCGATGTCGACGAAGAGATTATCACGAACCCCCGCAATGCCGTTCTGGTGCTCAAAGGCGTGGAGTACGAGATGGAGAAGAGGTATGATAAACTCGCGGCTGCCGGTGTCCGTAACATTGTTGATTACAATGAGCGCTTCAAGAACGGAAAGCTGCAAAACACGGAAACAGTTGTCCATGCAGCAATGCCTTACTTGGTTGTCGTGATTGACGAGCTTGCCGATCTCATGATTACGGCTGCGCGTGAAGTTGAAGAACCGATTGCGCGTCTTGCACAACTCGCACGTGCTGTGGGTATCCACTTGATTGTTGCGACGCAGCGTCCTTCTGTGGATGTAATCACTGGCGTTATCAAGGCAAACTTCTCTGCACGTATTGCCTATCAAGTTGCATCGAAAACCGACTCCCGGACTATTCTTGACATGAACGGTGCAGAACAGTTGCTTGGGAATGGAGATATGCTCTACCTTGCGAGCGGCAGCCCGAAGCCTGTACGTTTGCAAAATGCCTTCATTTCCACAGATGAGGTTGACGCCGTCATGGATCATATTGGAAAACAAAAGGGGTATACGACTCCCTTTACCCTACCATCAATTGTTGAAAAAAAGCGTAATGCAGAGACAGCAAGTGGCGGAGACAGAGATGAGTTGTTCGAAGAGGCAGCGCGGCTCATTGTGCGGCACCAACAGGGGTCCGTTTCGTTGTTGCAACGGAGGCTGAAGGTTGGGTATTCGCGTGCGGCAAGATTGGTGGATGAACTGGAAGCTGCAGGAATTGTCGGGTCGTTTGATGGCAGCAAAGCCCGTGAAGTTCTGGTTGAGTCAGAGTCAGAACTGGAAGCCATACTGAGTAACTGAGGCAATGGATAAGATGAAGCAAATCCTGCTATTGGTTCTGTTCGTACTCGCTGGAATGCAATTGTCTCAGAGCGCTGGTGAGTCGTCCGAAGAAATCCTGGAAAAGGTTCGAAAAAGATATGATTCGATCAATGATGCTCAAGTAAAATTTTCACAAAAAACAATGTTCAGCATTTCGAAGCTTGAACAACGCACGGAAGGAACGCTTCTGGTCAAGAAACAAAACAAGTACCGCGTCGAATTCGAGGATCAGACCATTGTAACGAATGGGCAGACAGTATGGTCGTTTTCAGCGTCCAACAACCAGGTGCTTATTGACAATTTCAAAATGGACGAGCGTTCATTCTCACCGGAGAAAATCCTGACCGGGGCGCCCGGTGATTTTTCGTCGACCCTTCTTGGTACCGACAAACAAGGCAAGTACACCCTGACCATGTTGAAGTTAGTTCCAAAGGGGGATCAATCGGTTGTCGCGGTATTGAAACTGTGGGTCGACAACGCTGACTGGATGATACGGAAGGTGGAGATCACGGACATCAACGGCAAGCAAACAGTATACACTGTCAATGACATAAAAGTGAATACGGGCTTACAGGATTCCCGATTTATATACCAAATACCCAGTGGAGTGGAAGTCGTTGACTTACGATAGAATTGTTGGCTACAGGTATTTCCATCGTCCCCATTGGTCTCGATGACGCAGCGATCCAAATCCACTCTGAAATATACCCTTAGCATTCTCCTCACTCTGCTGTTTCTCTATCTCGCATTTCGAGGGACAGATTTTGGTAAACTCTATGTCTCAATGCGAGATGCGAACTACTGGTGGATGTTGGTCATGTTTTGTTTTCTGATGATAAGCCATGGTCTTCGTTCGTGGCGATGGCGCTACTTGTTGGAGCCGGTGAAAGCCAATATTGGCTTTCGTAACCTATTCTCGGGCGTAATGGTTGGGTACTTCCTCAACAATGTGCTTCCCCGCGCTGGAGAATTGGCGCGGCCGTATACCATAGGAAAACTTGAATCAATTCCCAAGAGTGCTGCGTTCGGGACGATCGTTGTTGAACGCATTATGGACACCATTACTTTCCTTGTGTTAGTGGTAGCGGTTCCTTTGGTGTACAACGGACCCCTCCGTGAGACATTCCCCTGGCTTGCCCAAACAGGAATCATCATTTCTTGTATCACGCTTGGCATGATCATAATTATTGTCGCTTTGATGCTACGGCGTGATTGGACAGACGTGCTGCTCAACCGGTTTGCGCGGTTTCTTTCACCCGGATTGTCGGAACGAATTGAGGGCTTTACGCATTCCTTTCTTGACGGGTTCTTGTTTCTCAAGCGTCCACGAAACTTCTTCGTGATCTTTGTATTGAGTTGCCTGATATGGTTTATGTATGTGTTGATGATGTATGTTTCATTTTTTGCTTTTGGACTGGGAGACCGTCTCGGGCTTGGTGCCGCGATCGTGGTTCAAATAATTTCGAGTATAGGTGTTGCCATGCCGACACCAGGTGCAACAGGCACGTATCATGTCTTTACGTCGCAAGCGCTCATCCGTTTGTTTCAGGTTTCGGACGATGTTGCGCTTAGCTTTGCCACAGTGACTCATGCGGTCGGATACATCGGTGTAACGGTTATTGGTTTGTATTATTTCTTGCAGGATCACATAAAAGTGTCCGAAGCAATTGGCAAGATTCCTGGGCACAATGAATGATGAGAGTATGCACATTTTCGTCTCTTGCGGCGTTTGCCATCATCACGGCTTCTGCCCAATCTCCAATGGCGTGGATCAAGCCGGTTTTCAAAGATTCAACATTGGCAGGGCGCTGGGGTGTGTCCGGAGGAATGGGAGTGAGTTACATTAATGCTCAGGATGTTGTTGATCTTGTCAGCAGCCGTGCAAACCAGCGGATGCCGGCTTTCAAGGCGGCGGTCGAATTCTTTGGAAACCTTGTTGTTCCAGTTTCTGAGGAATGGAGTATCAAATGCGAATATGCGTACATACTTGGATCGTACAACTTCAATTCCAGTTTTGGCAGTGCTGAAGCATCATTCAATGCACACATGCCCTCGGTAATTGCGCAATATTCGCTTGTAGATGAGGAGGTGTATAATGTGAAAATTGGTCTTGGAGGAGGATATCATTTTGGTTCTTATTCCGAGACTATTTTCGGCAGCGAAAACACGTACAAGGGGAAAGGGATTGGAACTACAGCCGATCTTGAAGCCAATACCGCCTTCAGTGAAAACTTGTATGCTTATCTTGGTGCAGACCTTCGGTGGGAGTTTATCGGCGACCTTACGGATAGTGCAGGCAAATCGCCCATCGTCAGTAATTTGCCAATAACGCTACACTTTTTCGGCCTTGGTGCAAGACTCGGATTCAGTTACTATTTCTAACTATCATACATAAGGAGATACAATCATGCGTTCACATGCAGTTCACATTATCGTATCCTGTCTTCTCGCAACAGGCTTGTTGTTTGGGCAGGCGAAGGACAAACCCGCTGTTGAGAAAAAGAACAAGAACGAAAATAAGGTAGAGACCAAAATGGAACATGCTACCATTGAAACATCCATGGGAACAATCGAAGTCGAGCTCTATGCGTCTGATGCTCCCAAAACGGTGGAAAATTTTGTGAAGCTCGCGGAAAAGAAATATTTTGACGGGGTTACCTTCCATCGCATCTCTAGGGGTTTTGTCATTCAAGGAGGAGATCCCACAGGGACAGGATCAGGTGGAAAGAGTATTTGGGGAAAGGAATTTGCGGATGAGTTGAACCCGAACACTCCTTCATACAAAGAAGGCTATAAGAAAGGCGTGCTGGCCATGGCCAACCGCGGGCCGAATACGAACACCAGCCAGTTCTTCATAATGCTGGCGGATAACCTCAGTCTTCCGAAGAATTACACAATTTTCGGGAAGGTCGTGAAAGGCCAGGAAGTGGTTGATGCGATCGGGCAGGTTGAGATCACCCCACAGATGGGCGCGACAGATGGAAAGCCGAAAGTCGATGTTGTGATGAAGAAGGTCACCGTCAAGAAAAATGCCGAGCAGAAAAATTCTGAGAAGCCCCACACCAAGTAGTTCAGCCCGTGGGCAAAGAAGGTTTTACATACGACGATCTTCTGAGCACGTTCGCGCAGAAAAAGTTTTTTCCCGTGTACTTGTTTCATGGTGAAGAGGATTTTCTGGCAGAGGAGGCAACCTCACGGCTGATTGATGCAGCGTTAACGAATGAGGAGAGGGGATTCAACCTTGATGTCATGTACGGAAGCGAAGCAGATGCCCGGGACATCGTTTCTCATGCTTCATCCTTTCCGATGATGGCGGAACGGCGTGTTGTGGTTATTCGTGACTTAGACAGACTTTCCAGCAAGGAATTGCTTTCGGGGTACATCGAGCGTCCCTCCGCAACGACTTGTCTGGTGTTGCTCTCCGCCAAGCCGGACTTCAGAAAAAAACCCTACGCCACAGCCAAAAAGAATGCGATAGCTGTGGAGTTTCGACCGTTGCGAGAATACCAACTGCCCACCTGGATTGCCCAGCGGTTTAAGAAACTAGGTAAGACCATTGACCCCGAAGCAGGGAAAATGCTCGTTACGTATGTATCCACTTCGCTGCGGGAAGTGGAGAATGAAATCGAGAAACTAAGCGTCTATATTGGGCAGAAGAGTTTTATCACAGTTGATGATATTGCAGCAGTCGTCGGGGTCTCAAAGGAGTTTAATGTATTTGAGCTTCAAAAGGCAATCGGTGCGAAGGATATGCGTCGCTCTACAGAGATACTGCTCCGGATGTTGGAAGCGGGTGAATCTCCAACAATGATCATAATTATGCTCGCCCGATATTTTACGTCCCTGTGGCGATTGTGCGACATACGGCGTAGGCAGGCTCCTGCTGCAGACGCAGGAATCAACCCCTACTTCCTCAAAGAGTATGTCGATGTTTTGAGTCGTTATTCCCAAGCCGATATCGAGGGTATATTTGAGGTTTTAGCTGGTTCTGATGAGCAATTGAAATCCTCCTCTCCTGATCCCAAATTGCTCCTGCAATCCATCATTGTCCGCGTAATCCAGCGAGAGGCTATTTCTTTGGTTTGATACCATATTTGTGGATTTGAGGACTAGGGTGGAACATTATCTGTTTTCGTGAGTTGAACAATTGGTCTCTAAGGAATGTCAGCCCCCCTGAACCAGCTTACTGATGAGGAATTGATTCTTGAATTCCAGCATGACAATGAAGCTGCTTTTACACTATTGGTTGCCAGATATAAGGACCCTCTGACGAATTTTGTCTATCGCTTTGTAGGGGACTGGGACGATTGTGACGACGTG
>JBGPGQ010000079.1:0-10964 GCA_041483995.1 Bacteroidota bacterium | reverse complement strand
TGGCATGGGGGGATGGCTCACCGACGCGCGAATTTCTCTATGTTGATGACGCTGCGGAAGGGATCATTCTCGCATCGGAGAAGTATGGAAAATCCGACCCTGTCAATCTTGGCTCGGGTATGGAGATCAGCATTAAGGATTTGACCCACACCATTGCCAGACATGTCGGCTTCAAAGGAGAAATCCGTTGGGACACGACAAAACCGAACGGCCAACCCCGCCGCCGTCTTGACGTCAGCCGTGCAGAACGTGAGTTTGGTTTCAAGGCTAACACGAACTTCGATGAAGGGTTGCGACGTACAGTGGAATGGTACAGGCAGCATATCGTTGATTAACCTGCGTTTTCACTTCTTGTGTTTATCATGCGATGAGGTTGTTTACATCCAATGCTGAAACGGATCGAATCGAAAATACTATTGCCGCTGGATTTTGTCACGATCAATATCGCGTACGTTGTGTACTTCTGGGTACGCGTGTGGAGCGGCTGGATCGATATCAGTATGGAACCGGAGTTTTGGTTCCCAATTCTTTTCATTTATTGTTTCTGGCTCCTTGTGTTTTTTATGGTTGGTTTGTATCGGTCGTGGTATGCTGCGTCGAGATTCGACGAGCTCGCGTTGATGTTCAAGACCATTTCCCTAGGGTGTCTCTTCCTTTTCTTCGCGGTATTTGTTGATGACCAGGGTCGAAATGTGGCAATCAGTTCCCGGATGTTGATTGCAATCTACTGGGGCATACTGCTGGTGTTTGTGTCGACAGGAAGGTTGGGGTTGCGAAGTATCCAGCGAAGAATGCTTATCGCAGGAATCGGAACTCATAACACGGTTATTGTGGGGAGCGCAGGGAAAGCGCGTGAATTGTACGATGAAGTTGTGAGGTATCCGGCTCTTGGATACAAGGTGCTCGGGTTTGCCGGTATCGATGGACGTAACATCGTCCGTGCAAAAACTGATGTTCCTCTGCTTGGAGTGATAGATGATCTTGGTGATATTATCGAAAAGAACAGTATCCGTGAGGTTCTTATTGCTCTGGATTCGTCCGATCACGATAGGCTGCTTGATATTATTTCCAAGTGTAATTCGCACAAAGTTGGACTGAAGATAATGCCGGACTTGTATGACATCATAAGTGGTCAAGCGCGTACGAACCAGATTTACGGCTTCCCGCTCATTGAAATTAGCCCCGAGTTAATGCGGCCATGGGAAGAGACTACGAAGCGTATTATTGATGTTGTTGTCTCCCTTTTGATCCTCATTATTGGCCTGCCTTTGTGGATTCTCATCGCAATCATTATCAAGCTTGAATCCCCGGGGTCGGTGCTTTACAAACAGGAGCGCGTCGGCAAGGATGGCGAGCGATTCAACATCATAAAGTTACGCTCGATGCGACAGGATGCTGAACAAGGCGGGCCACAATGGGCGGGCAAGAAAGACCCGCGTGTTACACGGGTCGGGAAAGCGCTTCGAAAACTTCACCTTGACGAGATTCCACAAATGTGGAACATCCTCAACGGGCAAATGAGTCTTGTTGGTCCGCGACCCGAACGTCCAGTGTTTGTTGAGCAGCTCTCAAAGGAAATCCCCATGTACCCGCGGCGGCTGAAAGTCCGACCGGGCTTGACAGGATGGGCACAAGTGCGACACAAGTACGATGAATCGATTGATGATGTAAAAAAGAAGGTTCAGTACGATCTCTTTTACATCGAAAACATGTCGTTGAGAATGGATTTCAAAATCCTCCTCAGTACTGCGTATCACATGTTTCTTGGGCGAGGGCAGTGAATGGAAACGGTATCGTTTCAGTCCTTGAATAGGGTCTATCGTTGAAGTCTATCCTGGTAGTCGCGGGCACAAGGCCGGAGATTATTAAGGTAGCGCCAATTATTCTCCTTGCAAAGGAAGCATATCATCAAAGGGTATCTGTGAAATTCTGTTTCACCGGTCAACATCGTACGATGGGTGAGGATGCGATCTCCATTTTTGGGATCGAGCTCGATTATGAACTTGAAATCATGCAATCCGATCAAACGCTCAACCAGATCGCTGGAAAGGTCTTTGAGAGACTCTCCGGGATTATCGACAACGTGCTACCCGATTATGTTATCGTGCAGGGTGATACTACCACAGCAGCATCGTCGGCGCTATGCGCCTTTAACAAACGGATTCCGGTCGCGCACGTTGAGGCAGGTCTCCGCAGTTTTGACATTGACGCTCCATACCCTGAAGAATGCAACCGCCGTATCATCAGTTGCTTTGCAACGTACAATTTTTGTCCGACAGCCGCCGCACGGGACAACTTACTCCGGGAAGCCGTGCCGGAGAATAGAATCCATGTAACAGGGAATACGATCGTTGATGCTCTTCGGCGGACCATGGAGCGCAACTCATTCGATGCTCCTTCCTCTGTTCATCCATCAATAGGGGATCGTTTCGTTCTTGTGACAGCGCATCGACGGGAACATTTTGGGGTGGGTTTTGAGAATATTTGCAGTGCAATCAAAGAATGTGCACTAACGTTCCCGGATGTTCAGTTCGTTTATCCGGTCCACCTCAATCCAAACGTCCAGAAGCCCGTGAACGATATTCTTAAGGGTATTCCAAATGTCATTTTGCTTCCACCTGTTTCGTATCTTCAACTCCTCGCTCTTGAAAAACATTGTTTGTTCATACTTACAGATTCCGGAGGTATTCAGGAAGAGGCGCCGACATTCCGGAAATATTGTATTGTGCTTCGTGATCGGACTGAACGCACGGAAAGTGTGACGATGGGGTTGGCAGAATTGGTTGGTGTCGACAAACAGAGAATTGTTTCGGCGGTGACAAGAATGATTCACCAACCAAAGATAACCTTCCCAGATCGTAGCCCGTATGGTGATGGGATGGCTTCTAAACGAATTCTTGATGTCCTCTCTCAGTAGTGTTGCAACGCTGGCTAACGTGTACAATTCTTGAGAAAGCAGATGAAACTTCAAATGGTGGATGTTGTCGGGCAGTATCAAAAGATGAAGACGGAAATTGATGCTGCGATTCACAAGGTCATAGATTCCGGCCAATTTGTCCTCGGCAAGGAAGTCGGAGAGTTTGAATGCAAGGTCGCAGGGTATCTTGGTATGCGCTATGCCGTTGGATGTGCATCCGGCACGGACGCCTTGCAAGTTGCTATGATGGCCTTGGGAATTGGCCCGGGCGATGAGGTGATTACAACGCCATTCACATTTGTGGCAACGACGGAAACCATCGCATTGCTGGGCGCCAAACCGGTCTATGTTGACATCGATCCGAAGACCTTTAATATCGACCCTGCAAGGATCGAGCAGGCGATTACGTCGAAGACGAAGGCAATTCTTCCTGTGCATCTGTATGGTCAGCCCGCCGATATGGATGCCATTGTGGCTATTGCAAAGAAACACAATTTGAAAGTTATAGAAGACGCTGCGCAGGCGCTCGGTGCATCGTACAAGGGGAAAAAAGTATGTTCGTTTGGCGATGTCGGATGCATCAGTTTTTTCCCGAGCAAGAATCTTGGCGCATTCGGCGACGCGGGGATGGTCGTAACAAACGATCAGGCGTTGGGTGAGAAAATGAGAATGATTATCGTGCATGGGTCGAAGGAAAGGTACCATCACGAGATTCTGGGCGTCAATAGCAGGCTTGATACGCTTCAGGCGGTTGTTCTCGCTGTCAAACTTCCCTATCTTGAAGCGTGGAACGCTTCCCGCCGACGCTTTGCTGCAATGTACAATGAACTTCTGAGTGGAACGCCAACGACTCTGCCGGAAGTTTCTCCACTGAGCCAGCACATATTTCATCAGTACACCATTCGAGCGCCGAAGAGAGATGCTCTTGCGGATCATTTGAAAGAAAAAAATATCCCGCATGGCATCTATTATCCGATTCCGCTGCACTTGCAGAAAGCGTTTGTGATGGCTGGAAACAAGAAGGGGGATTTCCCGATTACAGAAAAAGCTGCGGATGAGGTGCTCTCTCTTCCCATGCATACAGAGTTGACAGAAGAGCAACTTGTCTATATTACTAACGCGATCAAGGAATTCTACAGGGTGAACTAACGCATATGTCTAAAGTACTTGTGGTCATACCAACTTATAACGAATCGGAGAATATCACCAAACTTCTTCCGGCAGTACTGGGTCAAGCACCAAACCTGGAGATTCTGGTTGTGGATGATGGATCACCTGATGGTACGGCAGGCCTTGTTCGTGATATGATGTCTGGTGATCAGCGCATTCATCTCTTGGAACGTCCCAGGAAAATGGGTCTCGGGACTGCGTATGTCACTGGTTTCAAGTTTGCAATTCAGCATTCGTATGATTGTGTGTTTGAAATGGATGCCGATTTCTCGCACAGCCCCAAAGAAATCCCTAACTTCCTCCAGAAAATTGTTGATTACGATCTTGTTATCGGGTCGAGATACACAAACGGTGTGCGTGTTCTTAACTGGCCCATGCGAAGATTGCTCCTGAGTTATTCTGCAAATGCCTATACGCGTTTGATTACTGGTCTGCCGCTTCATGACGCTACCGGGGGATTTAAGTGCTATCGTCGCAGCGCACTGGAAGCGATTGATCTGGACAAGATCAAATCGAATGGGTACGCGTTCCAGATCGAGATGAGCTATAAGGTTTGGAAGAAGGGGCTGAAGATTGTTGAAATTCCCATCATTTTTCTTGATCGCAGGTCTGGAGTTTCAAAGATGTCGAGAAATATAGTCTATGAAGCCGTGTTCATGCTGTGGAAGCTACGATTTCGAAGCATCTTCAACCGGCTATGATGGATCTGTCAGTTGTTATCGTAAACTACAACGTCCGACAGTTTTTGGAGAATGCCCTGTCGTCGGTGAAGCGCGCGATGAATGGCTTACAGGGTGAAATTTTCGTTGTTGACAACGGTTCCAATGATGGTAGCGTTGAAATGGTCCGGATGAAATTCCCGGAGGTTTGCCTTGTTGAAAGCAAGATAAACCTTGGGTTTGCCAAAGCAAATAATCTTGCTTTGAAACGCGCCAGTGGTCGTTTTCTAATGCTTCTGAATCCGGACACCGTTGTCCAGGAAGACACATTCAAGGTCATGCTTGAATTCTTCGACGACAATCCGGATGTCGGACTTGCGGGCTGCAAGGTTCTCAATCCCGATGGGTCGTTCCAGCGTGCCTGCCGTAGGAGTTTTCCGACACCATGGGTTGCGTTCACGAAGATAATGGGACTGAGCACGTTGTTTCCCAAATCAAAGCTGTTTGGGAAGTATAACCTCACATATCTCAGTACTGATGAGACCTATGAAGTGGAGGCGATCAGCGGCTCGTTCATGATGATGCGGCGGGAAGCGTATCTTCGCGTTGGTGGGCTCGATGAATCGTTTTTCATGTACGGAGAGGATATTGATTGGTGCTATCGAGTGGCACAAGCCGGGTTCAAAGTGTACTATGTGCATAGTACCAAGATAATTCATTATAAGGGCGAGAGCACGAAGCGCAGTGATATCGATGAGATCAAGCTCTTCTACAATGCCATGCAATTATTCGTTGAAAAACATTTCAGCACCTCCTGGGTCGTAGAGTTCTTCCTGACAACGGGGATCCTGCTGCGTGCAGGTATTGCCTTTCTCGGAAAGGCGCGTCGCACCCTACTGCTGGCATGCATTGATATCATTTTAGTCGATTGTGCGCTTCTCATAGGAGAGTATGTATACTTTGGGAAGATGTTTCACCTCCCGCGGTACGCATATCCCGTGGTATGGCTTGTGCCGGGGCTGATCGTTGCCATGACGATGTATTTTTCCGGTGCCTATACGACGCACCGGTATTCTCTTTCCCGCGCGGCGGTTTCGACTGGTATAAGCTACGTTCTTATCTCGGCGTTGGTTTATTTTGCGAAGGACTTTGCATTCAGCCGGGCAATGGTGCTGATTGCAGGTTTCGTTTCCGTTCTGCTGTTGCCGGGTTTCAGGCTTGGACTCATCACATTTGGCAGGGGGGGGACACAGGGTCGAGCACGCAAGAGTCTTTTTGGCCGGCGGACTGTAATAGTAGGGACCGGCTATTCAGCTCAAGAAGTGCTTCGCAAACTCAGGGTCCGCGTGGATGACGGTTATGATATTCTCGGATTTATTGATATGAACAGAAAGAAAGTGGGAGAGAAGATTGCCGGCGTGGAAATCATCGGAAGCATTGACAATGTGGGGAAGGTAATCAGCGAACGAAAAGTGGGCGAAGTCATATTTTCCACTGAGGGGATCTCATACATCGATATTCTCTCAGTTATTGCTCGTAGCAATAACCGTGGCGTAAATTTCAGACTCGTTCCCAACAGCCTTGAATCGATCATCGGTAAAACCCGTGTAGACCAGCTTGACGATATTCCACTAGTTGACATTGAGTACAACATTCAGAAACCGGTGAATCGGTTTGCCAAACGTTCATTTGATCTCTGCTGCTCATTCATACTTCTCATCATTGCCTATCCAATTGTCGGCCTTCGAAGACTAATCAGCTATGGGGGTCGTGGCGGGTTACTGAGGCAAAGGATCTTGTTGCTCCCCCAAGTTTTTTCAGGAAGGCTCAGTATCGTTGGTCGTCCACTCTCAGATGCAGAGGACGTTCATTCGACAGATGGGAGGCCTTCCGATCCTGCCCGGAATTTGGCATCATATCTCGGGGCTAGGGGGCTTACAGGGTTGGTACAGATCAACAATAGGGAAGACCTTCGGCATGAAGAGGAGGAAGGTTACAATGTGTACTACGCAAAAAATCAATCTCTTATGTTGGACATTGAGATTATTATGAAATCAGTTCAATTGTTTTTCAAGCGCCGAAGGAGAGCATAGACTTGGCAAAAGCCGTACTCGATTTTGAAAAACCCATAATCGATCTGGAACAGAAGATGGAAGAGATGCGCCGGTATGCCGACAATCCGGACATTGCGCAGGAAATAGCCAAGATCGAGAAACGTGTGAATCAACTGCAGCAAAGCGTTTTTGCAGGCTTGACGCGATGGCAGAAAGTTCAATTGGCCCGACACCCCGACCGGCCATACACGCTCGACTATATTGGTTTGATGACAAAGGATTTTACTGAGTTACACGGCGATAGGACGTTCAAAGATGACAAGGCAATCGTCGGCGGATTTGCGAAACTCGGAGAACATTCGGTGATGATCATCGGGCACCAAAAGGGCAGGGATACAAAATCAAATCTCTATCGAAACTTTGGCATGCCAAACCCCGAAGGATATCGCAAGGCTCTTCGTCTTATGAAGCTTGCGGAGAAATTCAAGAGACCAATTATCACTATGTTGGATACTCCGGGTGCCTATCCGGGAATTGAAGCTGAAGAGCGGGGGCAGGCGGAAGCGATTGCACGTAATTTGTTTGAAATGTCCCATCTTCGTGTACCGATCATTGTTGTAATCATTGGTGAAGGGGCTTCCGGAGGTGCGCTTGGCATCGGCATTGGCGATAGGATACTGATGCTTGAGAATACCTGGTATTCTGTTATCTCTCCGGAGTCGTGCTCAAGCATTCTCTGGAGAAGCTGGGAGTTCAAAGAGCAGGCGGCCGAAGTCTTGCAGCTTACCGCCCCTGATTTGAAGAAGCAGGGAATCATAGACGTTATTGTTCCCGAGCCCTTGGGTGGTGCGCACAGAAACCCGGAACAAATGGCGCAAATTCTATCGGAAACCCTGCTCGATGAACTAAAACATCTCGTGAAGGTCAAACCGGAAAAGCTGGTGGAACGTCGGATTGAGAAGTTTTCGAACATGGGAACCTGGGCAGGATAGGATCGTTCAATGATAAAATGCATAACACAGATACGCGTCCGCTATGCGGATACAGATCAGATGAGGTTTGTTTACTACGGCAAGTTCTTCGAATATTTTGAACAGGGTCGCTCGGACTTACTGCGGAGCATTGATCTTCCCTATCCACAGATTGAGGAGATGGGTTTGTACCTTCCGGTCATTGAAGCTCACGCAGAGTACAAGCGCGCTGCGCGATATGATGACTTGTTGCAAGTGATAACGTATATGCGCGAAGTTCCCGTTGCCCGTGTCAGACTTGACTACGAGGTCTTTAAGGAAGGTGAAAAGGAATTGCTTGCGGATGGTTATACTATTCACAGCTTTGTGAATGCTGCGACGGGTAAGCCGACAAGAGCTCCGGCGCAGTTCCTCGAAACCGTCGAGCGAAGGATGAACACGAAGACTGCGAGAGGATAATTTGATGCTCGAGATCCTATTTATGCTTGTAAACTATGTTGAATGATATCGACCATGAAAGCAGGATCGGCAGGATTGTAGAGTTTGCGCTGCTCGAGGATGTTGGCGTTGGTGATATCACGTCCGAAGCCCTTGTGCCTGTCGGACAACGTGGTACAGCTGAGATTTTGTGCAAGGAAGATGGTATCGTTGCCGGGATAGAGGTTGCAGGTCTGGTCTTCAAATACTCGGGCGAAGGAATTCAATTCTCTCCACTGCTTTCGGACGGAGTGTTCTCTGAGCGCGACAGAGCGATTGCAAGGTTGAAAGGTCCAACGAGTGGTATACTGCGCGGTGAACGAACAGCTCTGAATTTTCTCCAACGCATGAGTGGAATTGCCACTCTCACAAGAAAGTATGTGGATGAGGTGAAGGGGACTCACGCTCGGATCCTTGATACTAGAAAAACAGCACCGGGACTCAGAGTGCTGGACAAATGGGCGGTTCGTCTCGGAGGTGGAGACAATCATAGGTTTGGTCTCGATGATATGATTCTGATCAAAGAAAACCACATACTTGCGGCTGGCGGCATTGTGAATGCAATTCAACAATGCGTACGGTTCATCGAAGAGAAACATCTCAATGTTCCAATTGAGGTGGAAACACGAACTCTTGAAGAGGTTCGTACGGTGCTTGCGGGACCACCTGTTCAACGTATTATGTTAGATAATTTTGCGCTGCAGGATATGCATCGCGCAGTCGATCTTATTAATCACAAGATTCAAGTTGAAGCCTCAGGCGGTATTTCCCTTCTCAATGTCCGCTCCGTTGCAGAGACAGGGGTTGACATGATTTCTGTCGGCGCTCTCACTCATTCAGTGAAGGCGCTCGATCTTGCTCTTAATCTCTGTTCTAATTCCTGAGCCGCAGAGCACATGTTTGCACAGATCAAGCGACTTGGAAGCGATACCGCCATCTACGGTATCAGCACTGTCGTCGGTCGGTTTCTAACATTCCTCCTTACCCCCCTCTATGCTCACATCCTATCCCGAGGCGATGTCGGAATTGTTGCTACGGTGTTTGCATACGTTGCATTTCTGAATGTATTGTATGGCTATGGGATGGAATCTGCTTTTTTTAAATTCTCATCCTCGCTGGAGGTGGGTGATCGTAAACAGAATTTCTCTGTGCCGTTTGTCTCTCTCTGTGTTACGTCGTTTGTCTTTACAGTGTGGATTGTATTAAATGCGGGCTCGATTGCATCACTCATACATCTTTCGGACAACTACAATGTTACGGTTAAGTACGCAGCATTGATTCTCTTGCTTGATGCAGTTGCAATCGTGCCGTTTGCATCGTTGCGTCTGGCAAGGAAAGCAAAATGGTTTGCCACACTTAAACTGATGAACATCGTCATAAACGTTGCCTGCAATATTCTTTTCCTTTTCAAGTTCGACATGGGTGTGGATGGCATCTTTCTCAGCGGCGTCATTTCTTCCGGAATAACTCTTCTATTCCTGATTCCAACAATCAAATCAAATTTTTCTACGCGCTGGACGGGGAAACTTTACGCAGACCTGCTGAAGTTCGGCTTGCCGTATGTTCCCGCGGGGATAGCAACGATGATGATCCAGGTAATTGATCGACCAATACTTGAATCGCTAACGGATAAGGCGACAGTGGGTTTGTACCAGGCGAACTATCGTCTCGGGATTTTCATGATGCTTGTAGTTTCCATGTTCGATTTTGCGTGGAGGCCGTTTTTCTTTTCCCATGCACACGATCCCAACGCGAAACGATTGTTTGCACGGGTTCTTACATATTTCATTCTCGTGATGTCTGGTCTGTTTCTTGTGTTGGGGATGTTTATTGAAGATATTGTACGATTACCGATTTTCTTTGGATATTCCATTCTTCCCCAATCCTATTGGGTGGGGCTTTCAATTGTGCCGGTGGTTCTCTTGGCATACATGTTCCTGGGGATTTCCAACAACCTTGTTGCGGGCATTTATATTGAAAAGAAGACCACGTATCTTCCCGGTATCACATTTATCGGTGCGCTCGTTAATGTTGTGGCAAACTTCATACTAATCCCGCAATCGGGAATCATGGGTGCTGCAATCGCGACCTTGCTGAGTTATGTCGTAATGGCTGTTGGAGTGTATGTTGTTGCGCAAAGAGTCTACCCGGTTCAGTATGAGCTTGGTAGAATTTCAAAAATCTTCGCTGCGATGCTTGTCGTCTTTGGTTTGCACTACACTGTGACTTTTTCGGGATATGAAGTAGTATGGAAATGTTGTCTGCTGCTTCTCTTTGGTGCGCTCATGTACTGGATGAAATTCTTTGAGCCTTCAGAGTTTGGGAAGATCGCGAAGGTGTTCGTAAAACGCCGTGAGGTGATATCTCCTACGGAGGTTCCCACAGACGAAGGTGCTTGATGGCTTTTAGTTCTGCAAATACGTACTTTTTACTGAACAATGGAGGAATAGTTGACTCACCGTTTTGACATACAAAAGCCAATGCAAGTCGGCGGACAGGCGGTACTTGAAGGCGTTATGATGCGCGCCCCCGGGATGGTGGCGACTGCTGTCCGCCGCGCAAACGGCGAGATCGTCGTAAAGAAGGACCGCCATGTATCTCTTGGCGAGCGTTACAGCATCGTTAAACTGCCTATTCTTCGCGGTGCTGTCGGCCTGATTGAGATGATGATCATAGGTATCAAAACGCTGAACTATTCAGCGGAAATCGCAATGGA
>JBGPGQ010000078.1:0-10968 GCA_041483995.1 Bacteroidota bacterium | reverse complement strand
TCTCGTTGTGGCGGTAGTGTGTAATGGTTGATGTTGTCGGTGCGAGACGGTTCAATCCCCCGTTCCGAGTCCCTATCCACACTGCCCCGCGGTAATCGACAAGCAGTGCGTAGACTACAGTATCGCTCAGGCCGTCGTGAATTGAGTAGTGTCTGATGTCATTTGAAATGGTGTTGTAACTGTAGACCCCCGCGCTTCGGGTACCTATCCACAGAGTTCCGGAGGAATCTCTCACCAACGCTTCGATCTTACCGTCGCCAAAGCGCGTGTTTCCCAAGAACTGTTCAAACCGTTCCATCAGAGGATCGAATCTCCACAAACCATTCCATGTAGCGAGAAGTAGTGAGCCATCCGGGTTGTTCAGGATTGCTGTCACTCTGTTCTGGAAACTGACTACGGTATCTGGCGCTGCAACATTCTCGTAGACGTGCACATCATAACCGTCGTACTTGAAAAGGCCATTGCTAGTGCCGAACCAGAGAAAACCCCGGCTATCGCGAAGAATTTTGCTGACTTTGCCAAAGTTTGGTGAAGGGATGTAGTCGATGGTAACGAGGGCATCGCCCACAGGAGAAGCATGTTGCGGTTGCGCAGTTCCTTCGCACAATGCGAAGAGCAGAATGCCAACAAGGCATCTGTGCAATGTTCGGATCAAGATCGCCGGCTGATGATGTGAAGAACTGAATTGCTGCATAAGAGTACGGCAACGAGGAATAAGAAACAAGAGAAAACTTGCCCGCAAATTCGGGATACCGCTCCGGTTGTTTTCGACCTATATTTGCCTGCGAGAAAAAACAGATGTTTCTGAAGCTCACAAACGAAAGGAGAACCAGGTGAAAAATATTTGCAGGCTCATCATTGTGGCGATTTGTATGTTTGCAATTACCAACCCGTCACATGCCGAGTGGGTCCAAACCAATAGACCAAATGCCGGCGTTATTCAGTGCCTGGTTGCCAACGGCACGAATCTGTTCGCGGGAACATTTGGCGGCAGCGGCGTTTTTCTGTCAACGGACAACGGCAAAGCTTGGACCGCTAAAAATAACGGCCTGACAGATCTGAATGTTTTTGCTCTTGCTGCCAACGGCACGAATCTGTTCGCGGGAACATTTGACGGCGGCGTCTTTCTCTCGACCAACGAAGGCACAACCTGGGCTGCAGTGAATAACGGCTTGACGAGTACTTCTGTGGTCTCCCTTGCCATCGCCCCCAATAGGGCAGGCGGCACGAATCTCTTTGCAGCAGCCGATGGGGGCGGCGTTTGTTTATCTACCAACAGCGGCGCAACTTGGACTGCGGTGAATAACGGCTTGACGAGGCCATTTGTCAATGTCCTTGCCGTAAGCGACAATGGGGCGGGTGGCACGAACCTCTTTGCAGGAACCGACGGTGATGGTGTTTTTCTTTCCACCAACAACGGCACATCCTGGAACGCGATCAATAACGGGTTACCGATCGGCGTCTCTATCCTTTCTCTTGCCGGCAACGGCAAGAGTCTCTTCGCCGGGACTAATCATGGCGGTGTTTTTCTTTCCACCAACAACGGCACTAACTGGAATGAGGCTGATACCGGCTTATCCGGCACGACCGTCAATGCTTTTATCTTCAGTGGCACGAATCTCTTCGCAGGGACCGACGGGGCCGGCGTCTTTTTATCCACCAACAACGGCACAACCTGGAATGCTGTAAATGACGGCTTGACAAATCAGTTTGTTCACGTTCTGGCCATGAACCTCAAAGGGGGAGGCGGCGCACATCTTTTCGCAGTAACCTTTTTTGCCGGCGACGTTTGGAGACGACCCCTCTCAGAGACAGTCACTACAGTGGGAGGTCCCATGACCGACTTTCCAGCACGTTTTAGTCTTGATCAGAATTATCCGAACCCCTTCAACCCAACGACAACAATTACTTATAGAATGAATCAACCTGGTTGGGTGTCGCTCAGACTCTTCAATGTGATTGGCAAAGAGATTGTAACCCTCGTAGATGGAACACAGGCAGCAGGACACCACGAGGCAAAGTTTGATGCAACGAATTTCCCGAGCGGTGTGTATTTCTATAAGATCCAATCCGGAGGTCAGACCGAGACACGACGCATGGTGTTGCTCAAGTGATAATATCAGATGGGTCTCTTGCCAAGTGCGCAGCAGTCTGGAGAGTATGATGCAAAATATCGGTATCAACAGGACAACCACCACATTTCCACTATCAGTTTAATTCACTTATCAAATCAATAGAGGAGGTAATTATGAAACGGTTTGCAAGTCTTTGGGCATTAGTCATCATCATATCAGCGTGTGGCTTCGCGGGAAATACGTATTCCAATGATCCACGCTTCACTGATGAGAAACTGAAGGCAATTGAGCAGAGTCTGCAATTTGCACTGGAAAACGGAAACCGTGGCGTGAAGGAATCTGCCGCACAAGTGGTCAGGGATGTTAAAGCCTTGGTTCCCCGGTATGAGTTCTCGAAGCTCATCATACCGCTTTTACGCATTGTCAAGGACGAAAACACTCAACCTGCCAGTCGCATCGTTGCAGCGCTTGCTCTTCATGACCTTGGCGGGGACTTCGCAATCGAAGACAAGGATTCACAATAACATTGTGTCGCGAGGCTTCACTTCATTGCTTCAAGTATATGAAGGAGTGTATAATACTTGCCCGCAAATTCGGGATAGCGCTACGGTTGTTTTCGTCTTATATTTTGCGTGCTCGAAAAAGCGGATGTTCGAAGCGTAACATCCAACACCAAGGTAGAATTATCATGTTATCCGGGAAAATATTTCTTCAGACAGGCCAGTCAATAACGATGACGGCAAGGTCGCCATCACTTATGAAGTAATAAACCTTTGGCAAGTGTTTCACCCAAAGGGACACATTCAAAACAAAGAGATGAACTATGAACGCAAGAAATGCAACACAATGGCTCCTCAATCCGCCAGATGATGCGCCAGCTTCAACCCTTCTGCTTCGGCTTATGGTTGGAGGCGTTTTTTTCTGGGAGGGTATTCTGAAATTTGTATACACCAATCAGGGTGTGGGACGTTTCACAAAGCTTGGCATTCCTTTTCCCGACCTCACAGCTCACTTTGTTGCAGGACTTGAAATCATGGGGGGTCTTCTCTTGATCGGTGGTTTTCTTACACGCCTGATTGCTATCCCTTTTGTTATTGAAATGATAGTCGCGGTATTGTCAACCAAAATATCTTTGTACTTGGGTACATCACCTCTTCCTCTTCCCCCTGCACCCCCTCAAGTCGGGTTCTGGGCAGTGTTGCACGAGATACGCTCGGACTATGCGCAGATTATGACTGTGCTCTTCTTGCTCATCTCCGGGCCGGGGCGGTGGTCTATTGATGCTTTGCTCGCACAAAGGCGGAAAGGAACGAACGACGGCCACTTCGTGAAGCCGCTAAGAGCCACTGATATTTCAAAGAGGACAACAAAATGACCACCGTCGCGACTTGCGAGTTCGATTTGCTCAGGAACTCAGGTAATCGATTGCTAATTGAGCAGGAGCAAAGGACTTCATCCAGAAGCCTTATGACCCAATTCTGTTGTTAAAAAAGGTTTGAGACGTGTTTGACAACTTGCACAACTAGTTGCATCGTACCTGCTTACTGGATTGATCAAATGCTCACGATGCGGGTTCGCAATGAAATTTGCGTTGTTCACAATTCACTAAACCATCAATCATTGATAAACAATAAGAAAGGAATTCACTATGCCGCTCTACATGGATATTCACAAGCACGTCCCCGGTTTGACTGCTGAAGCTGTTGCAGGTGCTCACGCCAGAGATCTTGAGGTCCAGAAGAAACATGATGTACAATACTTGAAATACTGGTACGATGAAGGTTCGAGCAAGGTGTTCTGCCTTGTTAACGCACCCAGCAAAGAAGCCGCAGAGACAGTTCATCGTGAAGCACATGGCCTCCTTGCCGACGAGATCATCGAAGTGAAAGAGGGGGTGTAGCCCGGAAGTGTTCGCTCCATGCTGCCGTCATTCATAAAACAAAAGCCGGTGGCATGGGGGCCGCTGAATACGATTGCGGCAACGAACAACGGCAACTTGCCCGCAAACTCGTGATACCCGGCCAGTGTTGTTTTATGCATGTTAGAAGGTGGAGTTCTTGTAATGAGATTACTTCGGCCTGAAAAATAGTCATAACAAAGGGATTGGGCAGAATCAGGCACGATTCCATTGACATTCCAACAAGGAGAAATAGGTGAAGAGCGATTTCCGACTTGTCCGTTTTAATAGATTCATCATGATGGCGGTTTGCATCTTCGCCATCGTGAGCCTGTTGAATGCTCAATGGGTCCGAACCGGTAGACCCAGCGCCGGACTCACGTTCGCTTTGGCTGGCAACGACACAGATCTCATTGCCGGGACGTTTGGCGGCGGCGTGTTCCTATCAACGGACAACGGCGCAAGCTGGAATGCCAGAAATAACGGCTTGACAGATTTGAATGTCTTTGCTCTTGCCGTCAACGGCACAGATCTCTATCTCGGGATGGGGGGTGGAGTCCGTTTTTCCAACAACAGCGGCGAAAGCTGGACCACGCTGAACAACGGCCTCACGAGTACGTTTGTGGTGTCGCTCGCCATTGTTCCCAATGGGGTGGGCGGCTCGAATTTCCTTGCGGCAACGAACGGTGGGGGTGTGTTTCTTTCCTCTAACAACGGCGCAAACTGGAGTGCAGTGAATAACGGCTTGCCGAATACCTTCGTTCATGTTCTCGCCGTAACATCCGGAGCAAGTGGCCCCACACTGTTTGTCGGGGTTGATCAGGGCGGTGTTTATCTTTCCACCGACAATGGGGCAAGCTGGAATGCGGTGAATACAGGGTTACCGGCGCATGCCTCTATCTTTACCCTCGTCAGCAACGGCACGAATGTCTTTGCCGGAATTGACAACGGCCGTGTTTTCCGGTCATCGAACAACGGTGCCAACTGGACTGAAGCCGATAGCGGCTTGTCAGGCGCGACTGTCTCCATGCTTACATTCGGACCAAACGGAAACGGCACGGACCTCTTTGCGGCAATGAGTTCCGGCGGCGTCTTTCATTCGACGAACGATGGCACAAGCTGGACGGCAGTCAACACCGGGTTGACTAACACCGATATACGTACGCTTTCTTTCTTCCCCGCCAGCGGGCCTGGAGCCAATATCTTCGCCGTGAATTTTAATGGTGATATATGGAAACGACCCGTTTCGGAGATTGTCACTTCGTTGGAAAGCCCCGAAACCGATCTGCCGGTGCAATTCAATCTTGAACAGAATTATCCGAATCCATTCAACCCGAGTACAAAAATAGGGTTTGGGGTTCAGGGCTCAGGGTTTGTGTCACTCAAAGTGTACAATGTTCTCGGACGAGAAGTCGCAACCCTGGTGAACGAAAAGAAGGTCGCAGGAGAATACTCCGTGAACTGGAATGCGTCGTCGATGTCAAGCGGAGTGTATTTCTATCGTCTACAGGTTGGCTCATTTGCCGAAACAAAGAAACTCATCCTGCTTAGATAAGGGGAACTGAAGGTCATTCACAATCATTGTATTAAAGAAAAGGATTCGTCAACATGAAACCAGTTTTGCTATTGTCACTCCTCATGTACTCACTCGGCAACGCACAATGGGAACGCGTTCCGGAAATTCCCGGAACCAACGATGTCTACGCGCTCCTTGCTGTGCATGACACACTCTACGCCGGAACAGACTCACTTGTGTATGTCGGCGCAAGCGCTGGAACACATTGGTCTGCAGGCGTACCACCTGCAGCAAGTCCGGATGTCGTCGGCTGCATGTTGAAGAACAAGAATGTCCTTCTCGCTGGAACGTTTCACAGCGGCATCTTCAAGAGCACGAATGATGGCCTTTCGTGGCAGCCTTTCAGTGGAGGCTTATCCGGCCTTGGTGCAACGGATATCGGCAGCCTCCTTGTGCGGCGCGATAGTTTGATTGCAGGAACGCTCGGTGCCGGTGTGTTCACAACCGCCGCCGATTTCTCTCATCCCTGGGTCTCGTTTGGCGATAGCCTTGCAGACTACCAGGGGGACAATGTGTTTAAGATGCTGGCCGTCGGCAATACGGTGCTTGCGGGTGCGGGAGCGAACGGATACATGTTCCGCTATACCGACGCTCAACCGTGGTGGAATCCGATCTCACTCAATACTCCCCGCCGTGTCGGGCAGTTGGTTTGGGGAATGGCATCCGGCATCTCAGCCGTGGTTGCAAGCACAAACGTCGGCATCTATCGAAGCACCGATGAGGGGCTCTCATGGGAACGAACAAGTGCATTGATCCCTCCCCACACGTTTACAATACACCTGGTGTATCAGGAACCAATCTTCTTCGCCGTGACAACAACTCCGTTATCCTCGTCTTTGCTGAAGTCGTCAGACGAAGGCAAGACCTGGGAATCGCTGGGAGTGTTTCCCATTCCCAATGTGCTTGCCATTGCCATTGTCGACGAGACGTTTTACCTGGGAGGAGCAGGAGGATTGTGGAGAGCGCCGTTGTCCCGCCTGCTCACAACAGTAGGTGAGATAGCGACAGCACCCACTACATTCAGGCTCCAGCAGAACTATCCGAACCCGTTCAATCCGAGTACAATCATAGGATTTCAACTGACAGCCAACAGCTTTGTGAGTCTCAAGGTCTTCGATGTGCTTGGCCGTGAAGTGACAACCCTTGTGAATGAACAGTTGAAGCCGGGAAGCTATGAAGCAACATTCGATGGGAACGGCCTGGCAAGCGGAGTGTACTTCTACCGTTTGCAAGCCGGTGAGTTCGTGCAGACGAAAAAGTTCGTCCTGCAAAAATAATGTTGCACGTTGCACCACCTGACCAACAGTTGCTCGCGTCAATAGACTGAGACGAACATGAATAAAGCAGAATGGTGGCAAGACTTTTTCTGAACTGGCGGTGGACATGTGGCGTCAGGCCGTTAGTTCGAGCAAACGCGCCAAACTGCGAGTGCTGCAACAAGGACTTACCACCGTCCTCTCTTGAAGCCATGATCTGCACTTTCGAACGAACTTTTTGTAAGGACTGCATCGAGAACAGACTCAATAAGTCGGAAGGTTGTGTTACTGTCTCGTAGCAAGACAGCCGTAAACGCTGAGCCAGGAGCCCAAGGGTGGGATTCTCAATTCGAGTTGGTTTCACGGCCATACCGACAACCTTGATTCTTTCCGACATTCTGCCTAATTTCATTGTAATCCTTGTATGAATTAGGCGTAATATGTTTGCTCTTGTGTGGACGGACAGATCGCACATTCCCCTCGAAACTGCTTTGCCCAGATCAAGGAGCTAAAACCCCTCGTTATCCTCAAATCTTAAATACATCACGGGAGAAGCACAATGAAGTCGCACGACAGTGACTCAAAGAGACTGTGGGCAAAGATCATCGATGCCATCGTTGAAAAGGAAGATGTGCTGCCCTACACGTGCATGCTGGTGCTTCTTGCAATTGGCATTTTTTCGATAACACTTGCCTTTGTTCCCTCCAACGGCGACGATCTTACTTTGCTCTCATCTGTTGCAAAGACGAGCAACCCTCTGTCGTATTTCGTGGAAGCCTGGGGACAGGGCAACAATGCTTACCGGCCGTTGCACTCTATTTCAGTGTGGCTTGTCTATCGGGCATTTGGAGTTTCGGCTTTCCCGAATGAGCTTATTAACCTTGTTTTCCACGTGATCAATGTTTTGCTTTTGTTCAAACTTTTGGCGCGTATTCAGCAGGACAAAGTAATTGCATTTCTGTTCGCAGCACTCACTCTCTTTTCAGTTCTGACTATTTCCCCTGCCTCCTGGGTATCGGATCGTCCCACGCTTTTGGTGGCAACAGCGTTGCTTCTTCTTCTCAATCACCTACTCGTACAATCACAAACTCCGCAGCGTGTAAATCTCGTGTATGTGAGCGCGCTTTCCGTGCTTGCCCTGCTGAGTAAGGAAAGCGGATTGATCCTCCCACTTATCCTCATTTTTGCCAGTTTTCGATTTGACCTTTCTGGTGCCCAGCGCATAAAAATGACACTCATACCCGTTCTTATTATTGTTTGCTATTTCCTTGCAAGGGCCGCTATGTTCGGCCAGAACGTTGTTGCATACAACGAAAGCGGCTACTTATTCGGTGTGACCCGTTACGAAAGTCTTGCCGCTCTGCCCCCCCACATGCAGTACCTTGCGCATACTGAGAATGTTGTGAAGAACTTTCTCACGCCCATGTTCCCCATCTTCGGATTCGAAGGACAAATCGATATCGGAAGCTTTCCATGGTCCTTTATGCAGAACATTCCTGTCCTCGTGCTGTCCGTCGCGCTTGTTGTCATTACAATCGAACGAAAGCTCAGCGAGCCGCAACGATTTGCAATAGTCATTATGGTTCTCAATGCTCTTCTTCATTATGCAGTATTTCGTTATCGAGTGCAGTATTTGGCACAAGTTGCATTTTGTATATTTCTGGCTTCGTCACCGCTCGTGAGCGCTGCTTCTCGATACAGGAAAACAGCAATAAAGCTGGTCGCGTTCGCATGCCTCTGTTTCTCGACATTGTTTGTAGAGCGCTCTCTTCATGGAATGCTCCTTCATAGATACGAGGAACTCAACACGTACCACCTCGTGAATGCTCTTCGCGGATATTCCGGTCGAGTCGACCAGAAAATCATTCAACAGGTGATCGACAGATATGAACGACCAATGGAACAACCGCAGCAGTAGCAGGACAAGTCTTTAGTCATGGTTGCCTACAGCATCGAGTCTGATACCTTCTCCTCCAAACAGAGTTGATGAACGCGAAGGAGAATCCTACTGGAGACCCTGTCATTGGAGCTCCAACACACAAAATTCTCCTCATCGTGCTGTCCGTATTGATTTCCCTCCTTGCCGGAGAAGGAATTATCCGCAGTGTACTTGGGCCGCGGCCCGTGAATTCGGGTACGCTTTATCGTAACGCAGCGATTGAAAACGCCATCGGTTTCCCAGGCAACGAAGGCGATAGCTCGATGTTTGTGCCCGCCAATGATTGTCTATACGCGGGGAAGCGGGTGCACATAAATCGGATGGGGATACGCGATGCAAAGGAACGAACAATGAAGCCAGCTCCCTTTGTCACACGGATCGCAATGTTCGGAGATTCATTCACGTTTGGGGAAGGAGTGGACAATAATGAAACATTTCCTGCAATCCTTGACTCCATTCTCGCCGCCCTTACACCGTCACGATACGAGACTCTCAATTTCGGAGTACCCCGCTTTAATACGATTCAGGAATATCTCTATCTTCAACGTTTCGGCAATCGCACGGCACCAGACATTGTTCTTTTTCAGTGGCTTGAGAATGATGTACTGAATGAAGGATATGTCGGGAGCGATCTGGACATCATTGATTCAGGCAAGCCGCTGCTTCCGCGTGAAGTGGAAAACGAGCTCAGTTTTTTTTCCCAGCTTCACGAATGGCTTAAGAACAAATCTGATCTGTATATGTTTATGGTACCGGCTGTCAAGGAGTTGGCGAACCGGTTCCTTGGATGGCATTGGGGAGTGGGAGACGCAGTGTACACCGACCTGACAAAACCCGGTGCTCGCCTCAGCATGGAATCACTTCGCCGGGCTGCACAGTTCTGCAAGAATCATGATATGTTGTTTGGAGTGATTATCTACCCCGTTCCCCGCTCGCTAAAAACGGATTACTACCAGACCCACGTGTATTCCAAAGTGGGAGAGTATTGCCGCGCAAACAACATCCAGTGTCTCAACCTTTTTCCCGGTGTCTTTTACGGGCGCGACTTCCGCGAGCTGATCATATCAAGACGGAACATTCACCCGAACGCCGCTTCCAATCGCCTTGCTGCAGAAGCAGTCGCAAAATGGCTTTCATGGACAGAAAACTGACAAACGGGGATTTGATGGCAAAAGACATTAGGTGTCGCCCTCAAATCAGACGCGGTACTTGCAGATACAGAATGCACACAGGTTTGTATTTACATGTCGTTAGTGTTACTTGCTGCAAGCGCGATATACGAACTGACCAGGATCTCCTATATTGACATCATTGGATCTCTTGCACTCGCCTATTTGTCATTCAAAAAGGGGCGGGAATGTTTTGACAAGGCAAGGAATGGACAAACCTAATCTTGCAACGACGACTAATACAACCCCTGAGCAAGCGCTCTATAGCGTCAATTTATTAGAAAAAGTATCCCGGTTACGACAAGAGGCCCGGACATTATCAGAACAAGACGAGGAATTCACATTTACATGTGCTGCCAAACGACCAGCTTGCGTCGTTCTGCCCAGTTGGGTGTATATTCGCAGTGTGACACTTAGACTTATACACGATTATCTTATTGTGGTTCTGGCGTTGGTTGCCGGCAGTTGCTGTCCAACGGTGGTTGGATCGTCTGACGAGAAACAGAGAGATGCGCGCTACCCAGACCATTGGTGGCAAGCAGTGCCACACGAAGGCGCGCCGACGTGGGAAATACTGCCTCAGGAGGCCGGCCCAGGTGAAGTTATTCTTTCCAAACGTAATGAACTGGGCCTGCTTTCCAATTTTGCGGCTACGCCATTCACGTTCCGGAACAAGCGCTATGCGAGTCTGGAAGGCTTCTGGCAGATGATGTTGTACCCGGAAACGGAGAACGACCCCCGCGCAAAGTTTGCCGGACTGCACTGGGCGTACACGCGCGATCAGGTATCACAGCTTACCAGCTTTGAAGCGAAGAAGGCGGGCACTCTCGCAGAAGCGAACATGAACCAAATGGGTATCACATGGGTTACGTTCGAAGGTGAACAAATAGAATACAGGTCTGCCTCTCCGGAAAAACACTACCGGCTGATCGTTGAGGCAACGTGGGAAAAAGTGCGCGAAAACCCCGAGGTCAAAAGAGTTCTGCTTGCCACCGGCAACCTCATCCTGAAGCCAGACCACCATCAAGAATCCAACGCGCCTCCAGAATGGAGGTA
>JBGPGQ010000077.1:0-11076 GCA_041483995.1 Bacteroidota bacterium | reverse complement strand
TTCAGTCTGGCGGAGACGTCAAAGATGTTTATCTGTGGCAGCCCGTGTCGCTGGCCGACCCAGTAATCATTCGGATCATGTGCGGGAGTGATCTTTACCATTCCCGTACCGAATGCCGGGTCAACATAATCATCCGCGATGATCGGAATCTGCTTTCCAACAAGCGGCAATGTAACGGTACGACCTACGAGGTGCTTGTAGCGATCGTCATTTGGATTTACTGCAACTGCCGTGTCTCCCAGCAATGTTTCCGGACGAGTAGTCGCAACGATTGCCGAGCCGCTCCCACCGTGAATCGGATATCGTACATAATAGAGCTTCCCTTGCTGTTCGGAGTAATTCACCTCATCGTCACTGATGGCAGTATGGTCTTTCGGACACCAGTTGATGATGTATTTGCCACGGTAAATCAATCCCTCTTCATACAATCTCACAAACACTTCTGTCACAGCAGTGGAGAGTGTCTCGTCCATCGTAAACTTCTCACGCTGCCAATCACAACTGCAACCGAGGGTACGGAGCTGCTTCACGATTACACCGCCGGATTGCTCCTTCCACTGCCAGACCCGTTCAATAAATTTCTCCCGCCCGAAATCGTGCCTGGTTTTGTTCTCCTTCATCAATGATCGCTCGACGACGTTCTGAGTGGCAATACCGGCATGATCCATTCCCGGAATCCAGCAAGCTTCAAACCCCATCATCCGTTTGTATCGAATGAAGGCATCTTGCAGCGTGTTGTTCAGGATGTGACCCATGTGGAGTACGCCCGTGACGTTCGGTGGGGGAATCACAATGGTGTACGGTGATTTCTTCGGATGCACAGTGGCGTGAAAAAGATTATTCTGCTCCCAGTGAGTGTACCATTTTTGTTCAACCTCATTGGGAGAATAAACTTTCGCGAGCGCTATTTTTTGTTCAGGTTCGGACACTACAATACTCCATGATCAGATGAATCAACGGGGTGTTTGAGATCGGTACGATTGCAGAGAGAACATTTGAGTCGAGACTAGCGAACAACGAATCGTCGTTCCACTTCCCGACTGTTGCCCATAAGGTCGCGCAAACGGATGATAAGTTGGTGGGAACCGCGATCAAGCGGATCTGTAACCTGGCAAAGTACCCGATGATGCTCGCCGTCTACTTCCGGAACTACAAACTTGTCATCAATGTAGATTTTTAGACCATCATAATCAACGCCGGAGAGGTTGTCACCGTATCTAAATGAAATAGTCGGGCGCGTTGTTGAGGTGCGAGTAACAGAAAGTGAAGAAACATTCGGTGGTGTGTCATCAACAACGAGTGCGAGCTCGCCGAAAGAGCGTGTGATTTTTCCTGTGCGCCATTCCCCGTGTACGGTACTAGTCACCAATTCGTCCCTTCCTCCGCCCGTGAGGTACAACCCCTGGTTCGCCATATTCGGATTAACCCGGACTGATGCTGTCAGTCCCGCATTGAGAATCGTATTCTCAGGGCTGAGCACATAGATCTCATTGTTATGGTATGAGCTTTTTTCAATACGTAGGAACACTGTTTTGAATACTGAAGATGGTGTATAAGAGAGAATGAGATTACCGTTATCTGCTGAAAACGTGCCGGAGTCACCGGCAACGATCGGGTACAAATCGAATTCGTCGTTGGCAGTTGCTTCATGTCCGGTGATTTCGCCCTGTGCAACAAGCCGTCGGGTACCGCTGAATGTCTCGAGAGGCCGGAATGCGCCTATGTACTTGTTGATGTCGAGAGCCATTGTGGAAATCACGCGACGGGAGTTTCCCTCATTGACAATGATCGTCGGTGGAGAAGTGAACACGCTGCTTGTTTTCACTGTGAGGCGTACAAAATCACTCTCGAATTCGTGATCGAGTGTCATGTGGCCGCCGGCGGCTGCAGGTCTGTTGATGAAGATAAACTGTGGGCGGGATTTGGTGCCCCACTGATTTTCCGCGACCACTTTTACAACATCATATTTGTTTTTGGCGATGGGGATCTTGACGACATTGTCTTCAGCTGCGTCGGGGTTCAGGGTTTTCAGACTCCATGTGTCACTGCCGTTCCGTTTAGTTTGGAGGAAAATCTTGCTCACCCTGCTTATTTCAGAGAATTTCAATTGTAGTTCTTGTTCGTGATACTCAATTTCAAAATGTGGGGCATGGTTCAATATCAACTTTCCAGTCAGTTCAGAGCGGTTATCATTGAAATCCCTCGATACGATCTTGAAGCTATGCGGCCCTTCGGAAAACGAAGCGCTGTTGACGATGCCTGAAATATCTCCCTTGGGTGTATGGAAACGAAGGCTGCTTGGAGAGTCTGAATACAGTCGCTCGAACCGCCCGCGCCCCTGGTTAAGAAGAGACCAATCATAATACAAACCTATCTGGTGAGAGTCCTCTCCCGGTACACGATCGAGCTGCACGGAATAGATGAGCGAGTCGTCAATAAACAAATCATGTCCATACACACCGTGCTTGAACCACGATCCGTTTGAACGGTCGCGCGCATCAACGGCAAACCCGACTTCGCCGGTGATTTGGATCGGCTCGACGATCTTATATTTGTCTGCTTTCAGTGCTCTTGCTTTGTAGATACGCGGGTTCCAATCGCCATTCACGGACGAGTTGTCTCGCAGTGGCGTTACAGCAATTTTTCTGATGGTGGGGGGAAGGTTATCTGTTATTTGAAGGTTCTTGCCCAGCAGCGGATTAACAGGGTCAAGATTCTGATCCCTGATTTCAAAATGAAGATGAGGCGATCCGACACCTGTATCGCCCGTATAAGCGATGATGTCTCCCTTGTGAACAGGGAACTCGTTCGGTTTGCATTCGATATCGACTGGATATTGTTCGAGACGCTTCTGTTCCTGAAGGACACGAGCATCGATCTCAACATTAAAGTGTTTCAAATGCGCATATGTGGTGTAGTATCCGTCGGCGTGTCGGAGGAAGAGCATTTTGCCGTAACCAAGCGGACTAATCCTGATACGTGCGACATAACCATCTCGCATTGCAAAGACGTGGTAACCGGTTGTGCTCCCGGTGCCTATATCGATGCCGCCATGGAAATGGGTTCGCCGGAATTCGGCAAATGTTGAGGTCGTTTTTCGTCCTGCATCTGTTGGCCAGTCGTAATCCGAAAAATCAGTTGTGATTGAATCTGATTTTGCTGTTGAAGGGGGAGTGATTACTTTACCAGGGTCCTTGCCCGCTCCAATATGGATTGCAACGGAAATCAGAATCGCGAGAAATGCAGTAGCCGTAAGGAACAACGCTCGCCTGGGTAATTGCAAAGTGCTCACAATTACGCCTGGTTACCGAACTGACTGAGGAGTGTGGATTGGAGGGAGGCAGCCTTTTGTTGTTCTGTTCGTGCGATGATCTCCCTCGCTAACGCAAGGTAGGCAGCCGCGCCACGAGAATTTACATTGTAGAGAATAGCAGGCTTGCCGTAGAAACTGGCTTCACTGAGCACGGTATTTTTTGGGATAAGGGTTCCAAGCATGTACTGGCGGTATTTAGCCCGAAGCTCACGGACAGTAATATCTGTTACTCTTGTATTGGGTTCATGCATCGTCAAGAGAATGCCTTCGATCTGTAGAGACTTATTTGCCACTTCGCGGACCCACTCAACATACTTGAACAGTTTGTCAACTGCATCGAGTGAAAAGTGACCGGACTTAACAGGGAGCAGAACAGAATCTGCGGCGGTGAGCGCATTCGTCGATAAGCCACGCAAAAAGGGGGGACAGTCAAGAATGATATAGTCATACTCTTTTGCAACGCCGCGTAAAGCATTTCTCAATATAGATCTATTATCTGCCAATTTCATCAAACGTTCTTCCATTTGGAGTGACTGAACGTTTGATGGTACGAAGTCGAGATATTTGAGTTCGGTTTTGTGAATCGCATTGCTAAGACCGGAGATAAAATTAAACACATCGTACATTCCCGCCTTGATCGTTCCCTCGGTAAAGCCAAGCGAAAGACCCGATGCTCCGAATGAATCCATGTCAATGAGCAGAGTGCGCTGTTCTGCAACTGCGAGGCTTGCCGCGAGATTTACGGCTGTCGTTGTTTTACCGACTCCTCCTTTCGGGAGTGCGATTGCTATGATTTTTCCCATATATTCTGTGCTGTAATGCGATGATCTACTGAATCATGACTTTCAATTTCCCAACTGATTCCAATTCTGCTTCCAGCGTATCGCCCGAAAATACCGGTCCGACACCCTCTGGGGTTCCCGTGAATATGAGATCGCCCGGATCAAGCGTAAAAATCGATGACAAAAACGATAGGAGATACTCCAACCGGAAGATCATTTTCCCTGTGTTCGATTGTTGTCGAATCACTCCATTCACTTTCAACGAAATGCCAAGAGCGTGGGGGTCCGGAATACTCTCTCGTTCGGCAAATTGCGAAATTGGTGCTGAAGTATCAAATCCTTTTGCAATACTCCATGGCTCTCCATTTTGTTTTGCCTGTGTCTGAATATCTCTTAATGTCATGTCAAGTCCGACGCCGTATCCAGCAATATAGTCAAGAGCCGTCCCTTCCTTCACATCTTTTGCTTTTCTTCCAATGAGCACCACCATTTCAACTTCGTGGTGTAACTCCTTAGCGATTAGAGGCTTGATCACGTATTCGTTCTCTTGTATCAGAGCTGTCGATGGCTTTATGAATACCACCGGAACGCTGGGTGTTGCTGCATTCATTTCGCTAATGTGTTCAGCATAATTTCTGCCGAGGCAAAGAATTTTTCCAACGACAAACTCTTTTGCCCCATTTCTGAATTTGACCGTCTTCATTCACAAAGGATTATCATTAAAGACATTAAGAATATACTTAGGTGGAAGTATTTTATCAACTATAAACTCGAACATCTAAAAAAAACTGCGATATCAGTTCAGGGGCTTGCAATTGGTTCAAATAATCTCTAATTTTTGGCCGTAAGTTTTTGTTGAAGGGACTTCGTTAAGTTGCAACACACTTATGAACAAGCCGGTGTTAACATAGACGAGGGAGATCGTCTGGTTCAACACATCAAGACAGCTGTTCGTTCTACGTATACGAAGTCCGTTCTGGGCAACATTGGTGGTTTCGGTGCTTTTTACGATGCCCGCTTCAAGAAGCTCAAATCTCCAGTTTTGGTGTCGAGCGTTGACGGGGTGGGCACAAAACTCATGATTGCGCAAATGATGAGCAGGCACGATACTATAGGGGAAGACCTCGTCAACCACTGTGTGAACGATATCCTGGTTTGTGGTGCACAGCCGCTGTTTTTTATGGACTATTTTGCCACAGGCAAGCTTCGTCTTGATGTAGCGAAGGATGTCATCGCCGGTTTTGTAAGAGCATGTAAAGAAAACCAATGCTCGCTGATTGGCGGCGAGACTGCTGAAATGCCTGGTCTTTACAATGAAAATGAATACGATATTTCCGGAACGATCGTTGGTGTGGTTGAACGGCGAGAAATTATCACCGGGGAACGTGTTACTCGTGGAGATCAACTGATCGGTCTCGCTTCTTCAGGATTGCACACAAATGGATATTCTCTGGCTCGGGCGGTGCTTCTCAAAAAATTCACGCTTGACCAATATATTGATGAAATTGGCAGCACTCTTGCCGATGCCCTGCTCACCGTTCATCGTTCCTATCTGGGAGTTGTCAGCGCGATAAAAAAGCGATTTAACATTCACGCGCTTTCGCATATTACCGGTGGCGGAATTATGGGGAATACTATGCGCGTTGTTCCCGCTGGCTTTGGATTTCAGGTCGATTGGAATTCCTGGAAACGTCCTGCGATCTTCCAGTTGATTCAACGGACTGGAGATGTTCCCGAGGAAGATATGCGGCGCACTTTCAATCTCGGCGTAGGGTTGATCATGATTGTTTCACGGAAAAAAGCGAATGACATCGTGAAATTCCTGAAAAAAAGAGGAGAGTTGGGATTCATAATGGGTGAAGTAGTAACCAACAAGGTTTCAAAATAACTGCGCCCTATTCAGATATTGGCGTGATAGAACCAACAAGTATCGATCGTGGACACAACGGATAAACAACTGACGAACAACGACTCCATGTCTCCTAGGGGGCTCAAAATAAGTATGAGCCGATCGCTCGTCCCCGCCGAGGAACTCCAACTGTCTGCGGATGAAATGAAGGAACGACTTCTTCAGGCAAACGTCTTCTACCACAGGATCGGTACACTAAGCGAGATTGCGTTGCAGGTTGATGCAGCACGGAGTAGTGAAGAGATTCTGTTTGTGATCCGGAACGAAGCAAAGTGGATCGTCGATCATGATGTCTGCTTTGTTAGCCTCTTGAACAAGAACCGCACGCACTATGTTATACACACGCTTTCACCAATTGCCGATGCCACAGATCTAAACCACAAACATTTTTTGCTTAATCAGGGCATGCCCGGATGGGTCATACAGCATCAATCCCCAATCTTTATCGACGTCTCAGCGGGACCAGCCTTCACAGAGTCGATTGAGGGAACACTGGCTGACCTCGGCATGAAGGCGCTCCTGATTGTTCCGCTCCGTACGGCAGACGAAACGATTGGTTCCATAACATTCAGTTCTGTTGCGCCCGGTGCGTATAAAGAACAAGAAATGTGGATTGCGCAGCTCTTGAGTCTTCAGGTGGCGGTTGCGCTTAAGAACGCAACGCTCTTCGAAGATGCGCGTAAGCGGATCGGGCAGATTGAATTGGTGAATGAAATTGCGGAAAAGCTCACTTCGACACTTGAGTTGGATGAGCTGTTAAGCTCGGCTGCTGAGACTATACGGAAGAATTTCAATTACTTCGATGTCACAATCTTTCTTGTGAACAAGAAGGATGACGAAGCTCTTCTTGTTGCGCACTCGGGCAATTATGTCGACTTTCTCCCGCACGGGTACAGACAGAAGCTCACGGAAGGAGTGGTTGGATGGGTTGCCACTCACGCGCAAAGGGCCCTGATCAATGATGTGACGGATGACGAACGCTACATAGCATACGAATATCATAGCACAAGATCAGAACTTGCAATCCCGATCTCCATTGAGAGCGAAATTGTCGGCGTCCTCAACGTGGAGGATACAAAGTTGCACGCCTTTGACGAGACCGATGCAATCGTTCTTGAAACGCTGTGTGACCAGCTTGGGAGTGCCATTTGCAATGCCAAACTCTATGATGAAGTGAAGAAAGCAAATACGAAGCTCACTGAACTGGACAAGATGAAATCGGATTTCCTGGGGATCGTTTCGCATGATTTTCGTTCGCCGCTCTCCAGCATTATGCTTGCTGCCAGGGCTTTAATAAAACGGGGCGAAAGTGTCGACCATCGGAGATTGAGTGAGTATCTTACGATAATAGTCGATCAAGCGAACAAACTCAGTCATCTTGCTGAAGACACGCTTTCAATTACGAAAATAGAATCGGGCCAGTTGAGCTATTTTTTCAAAGTGGTCAATGTCGAGCGCCTTATTAAGGATGCCGCCGCGCTTGTGAATTTTTCGCGACGCCATACGATAGAATATCATGTGGACAGTAACGTCTCGTATATCAAAGGTGATCAGACAAAGCTCAGGCAGGTACTTCAAAATCTGTTGTCCAATGCAGTCAAGTACTCGCCAAAAGGAGGGCTCATTAAGGTGAGAGCGGAGGATTACACCAATGAACAGCTTCTCGTCTCAGTGTCTGATGAAGGGATCGGGATTCCGGCAGAGCAGATGGACAAACTCTTCCAAAAATTTTCACGGATTGATTCAAACGAAGCGCGTGAAATAAAAGGATCGGGGCTTGGGCTCTGGATTTGCAAGGAAATCGTGAGAGCGCATGGCGGTCAAATCTGGGTGAAGAGTGAATCGGGTGTGGGGAGTGTCTTCAGTTTTACGCTGCGAAAGGCGCAAACGGAACCTGTAGCCTAACTTCTTATCTTGCGATTTTTTTCTGCTCGTGTTCCTCTAATCGTTGTACAACTCGTTTGTAAAACTCATTCCACCGGCTAACGTCGGCATTATATCCTTGTATTGTGGCTCTGTATTCTTCTTCTGTCACCTTAAATGTTTTCAGTATCTCTGATGCCCGCCGGATGGCAAAGGCATCGGTCGGCGACCCTTCAAGCTGTGTCTTGTTTTCAAGCAAAGTAATGTACAGGTCGGTGAATTGCTCCGCGTCTATTGATTGACGCGAGAGAGTCTCTTTGCACGACAAGAATGCAAACGCAAGAAGGAGAGTTATTTTCGGTTTCATCGCTGAAGTTGTTTCTGATCTTACAGTAATCAAACCCTTACGAGAAGTCAACAGTGTACCTTGACTTTCACACCGATTGTCAGTATATTTTCAGCCCATCTTGTGAACTGTCACTGGATATGAATCATTTTCTCAATTCTTTTTAGATATTTAATGCCTTCTACATCTGATTTTAGGCCAGGGTTGGTTATCATATATAACAATGAACCTTGGACAGTAATTGAGTTTCAGCATGTCAATCCGGGGAACTGGCGCGCATTTGTACGGACGAAGCTGAAGAATCTGAAAAGTGGCAAAGTTATTGAAAATCGCTTTCGTGCCGGCGAGGCCATTGACATTGTCCGGATAGAACGAAAGCAATTCCAATTTCTCTATCGGGACAGCTCCGGTTACGTATTCATGGACAAAGATAACTACGAGCAGCTCACTGTTCAGGAAGAACAAATTGGGGAGGGTGCACCATTTCTTAAGGATGGCGAGTCAGTCGATATTCTTTTCAACGGCAACGAGATCACCGGCATCGAGTTGCCGATTACTGTTCAGTTGAAAGTGGTTGAAACCGTTCCGGGCGTTCGGGGCGATAGCGCAAATGCCGGCACAAAGCCAGCGCAACTGGAAACAGGCGCGACCGTCAATGTTCCGCTATTCATCAATGAAGGTGACCTGCTCAAAATTGATACGAGAACGGGTGACTATATTGAGCGGGTGAAAAACTAACGTCCATCCAGCTACGACAAGTGCCCACACTGCGTTTATGACAAACCGCGGAGATCAAATGGATCTTAATTACGTTAAGAAGCTCATTAGGCTCGTCGCAGAGAGTGAAGTTGATGAAGTTGAGATTGAGGAGGAAGGCAGGACGGTCAGAGTTGCAAAACACAGAAACAACGCGGCAGCCTTCCAGCATCCTCACACGCAAGAAACCTATGTGGCAACTCAACCGTTAGGACAGCTTGGCCAGCCCGTTGCTCAAGCTCCCACAGTTCCTGCTCAGCAGTATCATGAGATCAAGTCACCAATTGTCGGAACGTTCTACCGTGCGCCAGCACCCGATGCAGCCCCATTTGTTGAGATTGGCAGTGTCATCCAGCCTGGAACAGTTCTTTGCATCGTTGAGGCAATGAAGCTCATGAACGAAATCGAAGCAGACATCTCAGGGAAAATCGTAAAGGTCATGGTCGAAAACGGTCAGCCGGTGGAATACGATCAGACTCTCTTCTTGCTTGAAAAAGCATAGCCCTTTCCTCAGATCTCCGGAGCCCGATAGTGTTCAAGAAAGTTCTCATTGCCAACAGAGGCGAGATCGCACTCCGCATCATTCGTGTATGCAAACAGTTTGGCATTAAGACCGTGGCTGTGTATTCTACGGCCGACCGCGATTCTCTCCACGTCCGGTTTGCAGATGAGGCCGTTTGCATTGGTCCACCTCCGAGCAAGGAAAGTTACCTCAAGATACCTCGTATCATTGCTGCAGCAGAAATTACGAACGCGGATGCCATCCATCCTGGCTATGGTTTCCTTGCAGAAAATGCCAGCTTCGCGGAAATCTGCACGACCTCCGGTCTTAAGTTCATAGGGCCGAAACCTGAAATGATTACCGCTATGGGCGACAAGGCGCTGGCGAAGGAAACAATGAAAAAGGCCGGGGTACCCGTAGTGCCGGGCAGCGACGGCGTAGTGAAAGAGGTGGGAGAGGCATCCGAGATTGCAAAGGCGATAGGTCTTCCCATAATCATCAAGGCCGTTGCTGGCGGGGGCGGCAGAGGCATGAGAATTGTGCGCGATGAAGAGGAACTTGAAAACGCATTCAAGACCGCACGTCATGAGGCCGAACAGGGTTTTGGCAACGCTGATGTTTATATTGAAAAATATGTTGAACAGCCGCGCCACGTTGAAATCCAGGTCTTTGGCGACCAGCACGGTAACGTGATTCACTTTGGAGAACGCGATTGCTCGGTGCAAAGGCGCCATCAAAAGCTGATAGAAGAATCTCCTTCCCCGATTGTCGATGAAGTCCTTAGAAAGAAAATGGGCGAAGCGGCCATCAAAGGATGCAAGGCTGTAAATTATGAAAATGCGGGCACCATTGAATTCCTGGTGGACAAAGACAAAAATTTTTATTTCATGGAAATGAATACACGCATCCAGGTTGAGCACCCGGTAACAGAGCAAGTGACGGGACACGACTTGATTAAGCTTCAATTGCGTGTGGCTGCCGGAGAGAAACTTCCGAAGAGAAAAATAAAACCCGTTGGGCATGCCATTGAATGCCGTATCAATGCCGAAGATCCATACAACAATTTCAGGCCATCACCCGGAAAGATCACAGATTTTCATATGCCGGGTGGCTTCGGTGTACGAGTTGACACACACAGCTATGCGGGGTACGAGGTCCCGCCGTATTACGATTCCCTCATAGCGAAACTTGTGGTGTATGCGCTCACCCGCGAAGGGGCGATTAACAAAATGGCATCCGCTCTCGATGAATTTACCGTTCAAGGGATTAAGACAACAATTCCCTTCCACCGGCAGGTGATGCAGAACGAGCAATTCCGGAGCGGGAAGTTTGATACAAGCTTCCTTGATTCGTTTAAATTTAGTCCGGAAAACACTTCATCATGACAACTACGCAGAAGGCCTTATGAACTTCCCCGACACTCTCAAATACACCAAAGATCATGAATGGCTGAAGGTTGACAGTGACATTGGAACCATTGGCATTACCGACCATGCACAAGGAGAGCTGGGTGACGTCGTGTTTGTGGAGCTTCCTGCAATCGGCAGTGTGTTGAAGCAGCACGATTCGTTCGGAACCATCGAAGCGGTGAAGGCCGTCTCCGAC
>JBGPGQ010000076.1:0-11099 GCA_041483995.1 Bacteroidota bacterium | reverse complement strand
GGTGCAATTGCCACCGCAGTGCTCATGATTCTTCAGCGAAATCCGCTCATGAGCGCGGTGTATTTGATTGCCAATTTTTTCTGTATTGCAGCGCTGTTCTTGCTCCTGCAAGCCCAATTCCTTGCTGTCATCCAAATTGTTGTCTACACGGGCGCGATCATGGTTCTGGTTGTGTTTGTGATTATGTTATTGAACCTCGGCAACGAGGAACAGTTTGCTGAACGACTGAACATCAAAAAGATGGCAGGGGTTGTGCTGGGGGCTGGTTTTCTTCTCGAAATGTTGTATGTGTTTGCTAAGCCGGAATCGGCAGTTGTAAAATCGCAAAGCAACGTGTCCACCATGGGGGATGTTGCAAGCATTGGTGGTGCACTGTTCGGCAAATTCATGCTTCCTTTTGAGATTACCTCTCTGTTGTTGCTTGCGGCAATTGTCGGTGCTGTAGTTCTTGCAAAAAAACGAATGTAAAAATGTCCATTCCACTTCAATACTATCTCGGCCTCAGTGCAATACTCTTCACACTCGGTGTTGCAGGAGTGTTAACACGCAGGAATGCGATTGTGGTATTCATGTGTGTGGAACTCATGTTGAATTCGGTGAACCTTACGTTGATCGCCTATTCGTCCTACCTCGGAGATATTACGGGGCAGATACTCGTTTTTTTTGTCATGGCCGTTGCCGCGGCCGAAGCATCGGTCGGATTGGCAATTGTCATCGCACTCTTCCGTAACAAGCAGACCATCAATATTGATGAGATCAATATCTTGAAGTGGTAATTCCCCACACTATGGCTCATCAACTCATCGCTTACGCTATCTTCCTGCCACTTGCTGGTTTCATCATCAACGGGTTGTTTGGCAAAAAACTGAAATCCGAAACCATCATCGGGTTGATAGGCTCTTCAACCGTCGGCATCGCGTTTCTGATTGCAGCGATGATTTTCTTTGAGATGGTTTCCACGCCGGTGCAGGACCGTACACGAATCGTCCACCTTTTCGACTGGATAGTCGCAGGAGGGTTGAGTGTTGGTTTTGCCTACCAGCTCGACCAGCTCTCCGTTATTATGATGTTGGTGGTGACAGGCGTCGGGACGTTGATTCACATTTATTCCGTTGGATACATGCACGGCGATCCGGGGTTTGCCCGGTTCTTTGCGTACTTGAACCTGTTCATCTTTGCGATGCTGAACCTGATCATGGCGGATAATTTCCTGTTGCTGTTTCTTGGGTGGGAGGGCGTTGGCCTGTGCTCATATCTTTTGATAGGCTTCTGGTACGATAGAAAATTTGAAAAAGGAACCACCGGGGATGCAGCCAAGAAGGCGTTCATCGTCAATCGCATCGGAGATTTTGGATTCCTGATCGGGATGTTTTTGATTGTTGAGACATTTGGTTCGCTGAACTTTGGGACGGTGTTCGCTCAGGCATCAACGCTTCAGGTGGGAACTCCTGTTCTCTTCTGGATGACGCTCGCGCTTTTTCTGGGCGCTACAGGAAAGTCAGCACAGATTCCGCTCTTCGTCTGGCTGCCCGACGCAATGGCAGGTCCGACCCCCGTGAGCGCACTGATCCATGCTGCTACGATGGTGACCGCGGGTGTGTACATGGTTGCACGCTGCTCCATTCTGTTTGCTCTTGCACCGGCAACGATGGAGATTATTGCTGTGGTTGGGGCAACAACTGCATTGTTTGCCGCGAGCATCGGTCTTGTCCAAAACGATATCAAGAAGGTACTCGCGTACTCTACCATCAGTCAGCTCGGATATATGTTTCTCGCGCTCGGCGCCGGCGCTTTTTCAGCCGGACTGTTTCATGTTGTCACTCATGCGTTTTTTAAGGCGCTCCTCTTCCTTGGCTCAGGCGCGGTTATTCACGCAATGCATGACGAGCAGGATATCCAGAACATGGGTGGACTGAAAAGCCATCTTCCCATCACATACAAAACATTTCTGATCGGGACCATTGCAATCGCAGGGATTCCCCCGCTTGCAGGATTCTTCAGCAAGGATGAAATTCTCTGGAAAGCATTTTCGGGTGGGCATGTTGTACTGTGGCTCATGGGTTTGCTCGGTGCAGGTCTTACGGCGTTTTACATGTTCCGCTTGTTTTTTTTGACGTTCGCTGGTAATCCACGATGGCGCGGAGATCAACATCCGCATGAAGCGCCGTTGACGATGACTATTCCGTTAATGGCACTTGCCGCGCTCTCTATTATCGGGGGTTTCGTTGGGATTCCTCCAAGTCTCGGGGGTGGTAATGCAATAGAACATTGGCTCGAACCGGTCTTTGAAAAAGCCAATGAAACCATGGTGTCTCATGGCTCCGAGGTTGAGTTTCTGGAGTATGTGTTGATGATACTCTCCGTTGCCGTTGCGGCGTTCGGTATTTACATCGCAGTCATATGGTATACGCAGAAGAAGGAAATACCTGAGAGACTTGCCCAGCAAAGACCGAAGTGGTACAAGCTCCTTCTGAACAAGTATTATGTTGATGAATTGTATGATGCTGCTCTGGTGACTCCCACTGTCAAAGGGTCGGATAAATTGTTGTGGAAGGGTGTGGACGTTGGTGTTATCGATTGGTGCGTGAATGCACTTCCACGCGGTATCGCTGGGATAAGTAAAAGCATCCGCCTGGTCCAAACTGGCATTGCACAGACATACGTTTTGGTTTTTGTGGTTGGTGTTGTTGCCATCATCGGATGGCTCCTTACACAATAAGATTGCACTTGCCCCATGAAAAGTGAGATTCTCAGTTTGCTGCTCATCGTACCTCTCGTTGGAGCGATCCTGTGCGCGATGATGAACCAGGAATCCAAACTGGCCATCAAATCCATCGGCATGGTGTCATCTATTGTTGCATTCGTTCTTTCCGTTTGGCTGTTCATAACGTTCGATGCAAAAACATCCGGTATGCAGTTCGTGGAGATGCATGCCTGGATACCGAGTCTTGATGTCTCGTACCACGTTGGGGTTGATGGAATTTCCCTCCTGCTTGTCGTATTGACGACGTTCCTTACGCCAATTGCATTACTCGCTTCCTGGGAGTCGATTCATATGAAGCTGAAAGGGTATGTTGCCCTTATGTTGCTTCTTGAAGTAGGAACGCTTGGCGTTTTCATTTCTCTGGATCTTTTTCTCTTCTATGTGTTCTGGGAGTTTATGTTGATCCCGATGTACTTCATTATTGGCATTTGGGGTGGTGGGGAGAGGATCTATGCAGCAATCAAATTCTTTCTCTACACGATGGCGGGAAGTCTCTTGATGCTGGTGGGTATTCTTTGGCTTGGGTACTATGCCTCAACCCAGCCGAGTGGTTTCTTCACTACCGACCTGCTGAAATTATACAAGGTTGCTCCCGGCATACCGATGGGAATTCAATCGTGGATGTTTCTTGCATTCGCGCTGAGTTTTGCTATTAAAGTGCCGCTCTTCCCATTTCACACCTGGCTGCCGGATGCGCACGTGCAGGCGCCAACTGCCGGAAGTGTTATCCTTGCGGGCGTCTTATTGAAGATGGGAACGTACGGCTTAATTAGATTCTGCCTGCCATTGTTTCCACAAGCGACGTTTACATTTATGCCATATATTGCCGCGCTTGCAGTGGTGGGAATCATATACGGCGCGCTGGTATCAATGGTGCAGCCTGACATCAAGAAACTTGTTGCGTACTCCTCGGTGAGCCATCTTGGTTTCGTAGTCCTCGGTATCTTCGCACTGAACGAAGAAGGAATGCAGGGCAGCGTAATTCAAATGATTAACCATGGGCTTTCCACCGGAGCGCTCTTCTTGTTGGTGGGGATGATATACGACCGTCGTCATACACGTCTCATCAAGGACTATGGCGGACTTGCGAGTCAACTGCCTGTGTATGCAACGTTCTTTATGATCGTGATGCTTTCTTCAGCCGGGCTTCCGGGATTGAACGGGTTTGTCGGTGAATTTCTGATACTGCTTGGTTCCTTCAAATCGGTTTCCTTGGGCAGCCATTTTTATGCTCTCTTTGCGGCAACAGGGGTAATCCTCTCCGCTGTGTACCTGCTGTGGAGCTATCAAAGAGTTTTCTTCGGCAAGCTGGATAATCCAGAAAATCAAAAACTAGTCGACCTGTCATTGAGAGAATGGGCGGTGCTTGTGCCCGTGGTAGTGTTCATTATTTGGATTGGGTTCTATCCTCAGACATTTCTTGAAAAGTCGGCGCTCTCCTCCAAACAGGTTCTCGAACAGATTGACCAGGCTCGAAAAATCCAAATGGCCGGAACGGGAACCGAAGCAGCCGCTCATGCAGCAAGGAGAGCGGAATGAGGTTCCTATTGCGCAGGCTGCTGTTAGTGAGTCTTGCAATTACAGTTGCCTCAGTACAGGCATTCGCGGGGGAACTTCTGCAGAACATACCTGTCGATCCGTGGATGATCGTCCCGTTTGTGTTGCTTCTACTTTCGATAGCGATTGCACCGTTTATCAACAAGCGCTGGTGGGAGCATAATTACCCTTTCGTATCGTTCGGATTGGGGGCTGTTACCGTTGCGTACTATCTTCTTGTGCTGAAAAATGCCGAACGTCTGTTGCATACCGGCGTGGAGTATCTGAGTTTCATAGTGTTAATCGGTTCGTTGTTTGTTGTTGCGGGCGGAATCCACATTCGCATCAAGGGAAAATCAAAACCGCTTGCGAACGTGTTTCTCTTGAGTATCGGTGCCGTGATTGCGAATCTCGTTGGTACAACAGGCGCGTCGATGATCCTGATTCGCCCGTTCATTCGAGTGAATCGGTACCGGATAAAGCCGTATCATATAGTGTTCTTTATTTTCATTGTCAGCAACATGGGCGGAGCGCTCACGCCAATCGGCGACCCACCGCTTTTCCTCGGCTATCTCAAGGGGATTCCATTCTTCTGGGTGGCGGAGCATCTTTGGTACAAGTGGGCTATAGGAATGATAGCTGTCCTTGCTATCTTCTATTGTATTGATGCCATCAATTTTGGGAAGCTTCCTGTTTCTGTACGACATGGCGCGGAAGGCGCCGAGGAAGAAGGAGAAGCGAGCGGGATAGAAAACATTTTTTTCCTTGTAATCATACTCATCTCAGTCTTTATTACCAAACCTCTGTTTCTTCGGGAAGCATTGATGATTCTCGCCGCTGCCGGCTCCTACTTTACAACCAAAGAAGGTGTTCACGCAAAGAATGACTTCAATTTTCACCCGATAAAAGAAGTTGCCATCCTCTTTGTCGGCATCTTTGCAACAATGGTGCCGGCGCTTGATTGGCTTAAACAGAACGCGACACAAATAGGCATCCAGACACCATCGCAGTTTTATTGGGCTACCGGTACGCTTTCATCGGTACTTGATAATGCGCCGACGTATCTTAATTTCCTGAGCGCCGCAATTGGATTGTTTGTGAATAAAGAAATCGTACAGCAAGTCCAGCATCTGATTCAGACCCAGGGGACTGATATTGCACAGGTAACGGGGACCTATGCTGCCGAAATCAAGAATACATTTGTGACTCTTTCCAAGTATCACGCGGACCTCGTTGCAACAGGAAGTGTCCCGGTTGATGACATCGAAGTGTCATACTTGATCGGCAATCATAATATTTACATTCAAGCGATTTCAATTGGCGCGGTGTTCTTCGGTGCCTGCACATATATCGGCAACGGCCCGAACTTCATGGTGAAAGCAATCGCTGAGCAAAGTGGAATTCAATGTCCGAGCTTCTTTGGATACATTTTCCGTTATACACTGCCTGTGCTGCTGCCTGTTTTCATGGTTATCTGGTACTTTTTCTTTTTCGGCAAATGATGACTGGTTCCATACACGACATTCTTGCGGCTGCCCCGCTGACGACTATCTCAATCGTGGCGCTCATTGTTCTTGTCGTCGAGGCATTGCGTGACAAAACAGAAGGGCTGAACTGCTGGATATCGATCGTCGGTTTGGCGCTGGGATGTGTCTTTGCGTTGGCTTCCATTGGCACAACAGGAACGGCATTCTATGGAATGATCACTACGGGTGGGTATGCGAATTTTTTTGCAGCGGTTTTCTGTATCGCGGGCTTGCTCAGCGTGGTACTTTCCAGAACCTACATTGCCAAAGAGGGAATCGAGCACGGTGAGTACTATTCATTGCTGCTGTTTGCAGTCATAGGAATGATGCTCATGGCTGCCGCAGCCGACCTCGTGATTTTTTTTCTCGGCTTGGAGCTTATGTCCGTTTCGTTTTATGTGATGGCCGGGTTTGCACGGAAGAAGCAAACCAGTAACGAAGCGGCATTGAAATATTTTCTGCTGGGTGCGTTTGCAACAGGGTTTCTTTTGTATGGTATTGCACTGGTGTACGGATCCACAGGCACTACAAACATTGCATCAATTCTTTCGCGTGCTTCGTCGGTTGGAGGAAACACCACATTCTTAATCGGTCTTGGTCTTTTGTTCATTGGGCTCGCCTTCAAGATTGCAGCAGTTCCGTTTCACATGTGGGTCCCCGATGTGTACGAAGGAGCGCCAACAACCGTTACAGGATTTATGTCGACAGGCGGCAAAGCTGCTGCATTTTCAGCAATGCTCTTGATTTTCGCACCGATTCTGATGCATGCAGTTCCGGCCATACGTGACGTTATGGCTTTTGTTGCTGCACTCTCAATGATCGTAGGCAATGTTATTGCAATCTCCCAGTCGAGTATCAAACGAATGCTTGCCTATTCAAGCGTTGCGCATGCAGGTTATATTCTGGTTGGTATTGTTGCGGCCAATTCAGCAGGCAGCAATGGTGTTCTGTTTTATCTTCTCGCCTATACACTCATGAACGTGGGTGCATTCGGTGTTCTTTCCATCCTCGAATCCGCCGAAAGTAAAAACCTTATGTTCGATGATTACGCGGGGCTTTCGTCCAGACAGCCCGTAATGGCCGCGTTGATGGCCTTGTTCATGTTCTCACTGACAGGCATTCCTCCATTTGCCGGCTTTTTCGGAAAGTACTATGTCTTTGCCGGAGCTGTTGAGGCAGGATATACCTGGCTAGCCATTGTTGGCGTATTGATGAGTGTAATCTCCGCATATTATTATCTCCGCGTAGTTGTGCTCATGTATTTCAAAGACCAGGTTTCTCGTGTCGATATTCCTTCCTCGAAGTTCGGTCTGGTGGCTCTTATCATTTCGGCAATTGCACTTGTTGGTCTTGGTATCTTTCCCTCGCTCGTTCTGAACCTGACGAATAATTTCTTTTAGGATTACTCATGCAACTGCTTGCAACGGCGGAACAGATGCAACACATTGACCGCACTGCGATCATGAAGTATTCCATCCCCGGAGCGATCCTGATGGAAAACGCGGGGCGGGCAGTTGTGGACGAGCTTGAAAAACGCGTTGATCGAATGAGTTCACAGCATTGCGTTATTCTCTGCGGTAAGGGGAATAATGGCGGCGATGGCTTTGTCATTGCCCGCCATCTTGCAAATAAGGGAGTTCAAGTTCACGTGGCCCTCCTGTGCAAGCCGCGAGAAGTGAAGGGGGATGCCAGGGTAAATCTCTCGATCCTCTTGAAAATGTCAGTTGCGCAACAAGTTCATCTTCACGTTCAGGAAATCTCTTCTTCGACCCAATTCTCTCGTCTTCCTAAAGCGTCAATTATTATTGATGCGATCTTTGGTACCGGGTTTACAGGACGTGTGCATGGTATTCAACTTCGTGCAATTGAATGGCTGAACAGACAGAAATGCTTCGTTGCTTCAGTTGATATCCCCTCAGGTGCAAACGCCACAACCGGAATCGTTGAGAACATCGCAGTCAAGGCTGATCTTACAGTGACGATGGGTCTTGTCAAGATAGGGCATTACGTTGGTGCTGGCAGGGACCATTCCGGTCAGATAGTTGTTGCCGACATCAGCATTCCGCCCTTCCTTTATCAATCGGACAAAAAACAAGCTTTCAGGATTCTTGCAGAAGATGTTGTGAAGATTCTCCCTAAACGACCGATTTCAGCACACAAGTACAGCGTGGGAAAAATTTTCGTTCTTGCCGGGTCTCGTGGACTGACCGGTGCACCATTCCTGTGCTCACAGGCTGCAATGAAAACCGGCGCCGGGGCTGTAGTTCTTGGAGTTCCACGATCTGTTCATTCCATTCTTGCACGGAAAGTCACAGAAGTTATGGTGACTCCGCTGGAAGAAACATCTGACGGAACAATTGCTCTTGATGCGATGAAAGAAATTCTTGAGAAGATCAAGTGGGCGGATGTTGTTGCAATTGGCCCGGGGCTGTCCCGGAATGCTGAGACCGAGTCTTTGGTACGACGGCTGCTTCCTCTCATCAAAAAGCCGGTAGTGTTGGATGCGGATGGATTGAACGCTGTTGCATCCGATATTTCAATCCTTAGAAAAAGGAAACACCCGACCATTCTCACGCCACATATGGGCGAACTGAGCAGGCTCACGAAGCAGGATGGACAGCATATGGAATTGCACAGGGTCGAAGCGGCTCGCAATGCTGCAAAAAGACTTTCGGCAATTGTAGCTCTCAAGGGCGCGCCAACTGTTACCGGCACTTCACCTGGAATAACCTTCGTTAACTCAACTGGTAACCCAGGCATGGCCACTGCGGGTGCGGGCGATGTGTTGACGGGCATTATCGCGTCACTCGTTGCGCAGGGGATGTCTGCTGAAGAAGCAACGTACTCCGGCGTCTTCGTCCATGGTATGGCAGGCGACCTGGCAGCGCAACGGTTTGGACAGCGAGGCCTGCTTGCCCTTGACTTGATAAAACAGTTGCCTGACGTATTCAAAAATCTTGAGGAATCGAATCCTCTTTGAATAAACATTTCGTTCGGTACCAGCTCCCGGTCATTCTCTGGGCTGTGATTATTTTCATCAGCTCGTCGATCCCAAGGCTCTCTCTGCCAAAGATCGGCTTCGTTGCAGTAGACAAGGTTGTGCATTTCTTCATCTTCCTGATGTTCTGCGCTCTTACCCATCGTGCGATTAAATTTCAGAGCCGTTATCCACTCGCTTCAAAATACAGTCTTGCCTTCAGCATGCTGTTCACCATTCTGTACGGAATGATTGATGAAGGGCATCAATATTTTGTTCCCGGACGAGATGCCAGCCTCCTTGATCTCGCAGCCGATGCCTTTGGTGCTTTGCTCTACGTTGGAACCTTATGGGCGTGGAGCAGATTCAAACATGTTCCTGATGAATCACGGTGAGAGTATTGTAGCTGCAAGGTGTGAAGTTTGATTTTCCTGCCCGAATTGGCTACCTTTGTTCATTGAACTTCTCACTTCTACATACAGATGGCAAGGCCAGAGCAGGGATAATTCAAACAGACAGCGGAGAAATTCCTACTCCTATATTCATGCCTGTCGGTACACAAGGCACAGTGAAAGCTGTGGAACAAAGGGAGTTGCAAGAGGTCGGTGCCCGGATAATTTTGGGAAATACATACCATTTGTATCTTCGGCCGGGGGTTGATTTGATTGAAAGGGCTGGTGGGCTTCACAAGTTTATGGGATGGGATCGACCGATTTTGACCGATAGTGGTGGATATCAAGTGTTTAGTCTCTCGGATCTTCGAGGTATAAGCGAAAATGGGGTGGAGTTCAAATCTCATCTTGATGGATCGCTCCATCAATTTACGCCCGAGCGGGTGATAGATTTTCAAAGGTCGTTCGGTTCGGACATCATGATGGTGTTGGATGAATGTGCGCCCTATCCTTGCGATGAACAGTACGCGGCGACTTCCAGCAACATTACGCTGAAGTGGGCTGAACGAAGCAAGCTCCAGATGGAACGTACGACACTCAAGTATGGCAAACGCCAGGCTCTTTTTGCGATTGTGCAAGGCAGTACGAATCCTGCACTGCGAGAGAACTCAGCACGTTCCCTTGTCGCGATGGATTTTGATGGTTACGCGATAGGTGGTCTTTCGGTTGGCGAGCCGAGTGAAGCAATGTATGATATGACCGCGTTATGCACGTCGATTCTACCATCAGAAAAACCGCGATATCTTATGGGTGTGGGTACGCCAGAGAACATCCTTGAGTCCGTTGAACGCGGAATAGACATGTTTGATTGTGTGTTGCCGACACGCAACGGAAGAAACGCTCTCTTTTTCACTCGCAGCGGAAAACTCAACATGCGAAATGCAGCTCACACCGAGGATTTTTCGCCTATTGATGAGAGCTGTGAGTGCTATGCGTGCAAGAATTTCACCAGGGCTTATATCCGGCATCTGTTCAAGACGAGAGAGATTTTGGGACTGCAGCTTGCGTCGATCCATAATCTGGCGTTTTATCTCTGGCTCACTCGAGCTGCGAGGGAGGCAATTCTTAATGATTCTTACGCGTCATGGAAGGCAGAACAACTGCGAATGCTTTCTTCACAAGAAACAGAAATCACACAACTGACAAACGTTACAAACTAGGAGGTGCATTTGAATATATTCTGGCTGATTGCAATGTCTCCCGCGCCCGGTGGCGGTGGGAGTGAAGGGGGCCTGATGAGTACACTGATCATGTTTGCCCTTATTATTGGTATTTTCTATTTCCTTATTCTCAGGCCACAGCAGAAACGACAGAAGGAGAGAGAGAAACTTCTGAACTCTGTGAAAAAAGGAGACAAGATTGTAACCGCAGGCGGACTCCACGGCAGTGTGGCGGGGCTTGACGAGAAGACCGTATTGATACAGGTTTCCGATACTGTGAAAATGAAATTTGAACGCTCAGCCATAGCAACAATCGTGAAGGAAGGCGAGACGGAAACGAAAGAGACAAAGTAGGGCGATAGGTGATGTCACCGATGAACGAACATAAGGAATTTGACAGCGTCGACGAGGCAATCGCCGAAATCAAAACCGGCAAGATTGTTATCGTTGTTGACGATAACGACCGTGAAAATGAAGGTGACTTTGTTTGTGCAGCAGAATTTGTTGATGCCGGTGTCATAAATTTTCTTGCCCGGTATGGCCGAGGAATTATTTGTGCTCCGCTCACGACATCGAGAGCGAAGGACCTTGGTCTTGAGCTGATGGTCGAGAGTAATACTTCCTTGCATGAAACCCCTTTCACAGTATCTGTTGACTACATTCATGGTACAAGCACGGGAGTGT
>JBGPGQ010000075.1:0-11159 GCA_041483995.1 Bacteroidota bacterium | reverse complement strand
AATTTTCTTCTCTGGCAGCTTGCCTACACGGAAATTTTTATCAGCAATAAATTCTGGCCGGGGTTCCGCAGGGATGAGCTCTATGCAGCCATCAGGAATTACCAGCAGCGCGAGAGGCGGTTCGGTATGGTGAGTGAACAACTCAAGAACATTAACGGCAGGGATGGTTACTGGAAACGGGTAATTAAAAGTGTAACAGGACCGTAGAATGAAGCACATCGTGTTGGCGTTGGTGGCGGTGGGGATTGGCCTGTTTGGTTCGGCTCTTCTTTTAGCGCAGCGTAGTACTCAACCGCAAGAAATCTACAAGATCCTTGGTATTTCGGTGGAAGGGAATTCCCTTGCCGATCCGTCAGCAATCATCGCAAACACCGGCCTCAAGGTGGGTGATGAGTTTGTACTGCCCGGCGATCAGATCGGTTCTGCAATACGGAAACTTTGGTCGTTGAAGATATTCGATGATGTTCAGATTGCCATTGACCGCAAGTTGGAACAAGGCGTCTATCTCGTCGTCAAAGTGCACGAGCTTCCCAAATATGACCGGACGGAGATTATCGGGAACGATGAAATCAGCACAGACGATATCATGAAGAAGATTCCCCTCATCAGCGGACAGGTGCTTCCGCCTCAAGAGCTTCTCAAGATTCAGAAAGAAGTGAAGAAGCTCTACGAGAAAGAAGGCTTCCTGCTTGCTGATGTGAAGGTAACAAGTGAAGTGGCTGACACAACCAAAGGGCGTGTTCTCCTGAAAATCCAGATTCACGAGGGGAAAGAAGTCCAGATCGCGCACATCATGTTCAACGGGAACAAGGCCTTTGATGAAGGCGATCTACGTGGTGAAATGGATGACACCAAAGAAAAACGCTGGTGGAAAATCTTCTCTTCTCAAAAATTTGACACGACGAAATATGAGGCGGACAAAAAACTAATTGTGAAGTTCTACAGAAACCATGGATACCGCGATGCCGCCATTACCTCCGACTCTATCTGGTATAGTGATGATAAAAAGGAGATGAGCATACTGATGGGCGTGTACGAAGGGCCGCAATACAAGGTTCGCCACATCACTTGGGAAGGCAATACCGTGTATTCGGATACTCTTTTGAACGAACAGTTGAATATCCTGTCGGGCGAGGTGTACAATGCGGATAAATTCGAACAAAACCTTCGCGGCAATGAAGCCCAAACGGATGTGGCCTCCCTGTATCTTGACCGGGGATACCTGACCTTCAATCTTGAACCGCAGGAAGTACGCGTTGCCGAAGACAGTATCGACATCAACATTAAAGTCTATGAGAGAAACAGAGCAACGATCGGATATGTGAATATCAAGGGGAATACCAAAACACAAGAGAAAGTGATTCGTAGAGAACTCCTGACGCGGCCCGGGGATTATTTCAGTCGTTCTGCGATTGTGCGGAGTCTCCGCCAGCTTGCCCAGCTCAATTATTTCAATCCGGAAAAGATCAAGCCGGACTATAACGTGATGCCCGATGGTAAAACAGTCAATCTTGCCTATGAAGTGGAAGAGAAGTCGAGCGACAACATCAACGCTTCCGTGGGTTACAGCGGCGCGTTTGGTGTAACGGGAGCCCTTGGATTTACGATCAACAATTTTTCAATTGCTGAGCCCCTTTCCGGCGGCGCCGGACAGATTTTGAATTTCGAATGGCAGTTCGGCACCGGTTCGCGGTACAGGACCTTTACACTCGGCTTCACAGAGCCGTGGCTGTTCGACACGCCAACACTCCTTGGTGTGAGTCTGTTTGATACGCGACAGGTGTATACGTATGACCTGCAACAGGCCGGCGGCTCGATCCGTATTGGCAGGCGCTTCAAATGGCCGGATGATTATTTTCGCGGCGACTGGATTCTTAATGCGCAACATAATGACGTGAGGGATGGCAGAGGAATTTACAATGAAGGCGTCTCGAGCCAGGTCAGCCTCACGCAGGTCATTTCACGCAACAGCGTTGATAATCCTGTGTTTCCTTCGAGTGGATCAAACGTATCACTCTCGATTGAAATGTCGGGAGGGCCACTGCTTCCGGGCAGCATCAATTTCCATAAATGGACTTTTCAGTCGGAGTGGTACATGCCGATGTTTGGGACGAACCGCATCGCGCTGTATCTGAGTTCGCAATATGGCTATGTATCCGAATTCGGCGGTACTACAACGGCAATTCCTCCCATAGAACTGTTTTTTATGGGTGGGACAGGCCTCGGGTTTGTTTCGACCACGCCGCTACGAGGCTATGAGGACCAATCGGTCGGTCCACGGAACGTCAACAATAGCATTGTCGGCGGACGCGCAATGACGAAGCAGACCGCGGAGCTTCGTCTCGCAATTGCTCTCAACCCGATTCCGATTTACGTGCTTGGTTTTGCAGAAGGTGGGAATGTGTATCAGTCATTTCCAAAGGCGAATTTCTTTGACCTGAAACGGTCAGTCGGTTTTGGCGCCCGGCTGCAGGTCAACCCTATTGGTCTGATCGGGTTTGATTACGGTTATGGGTTCGACGATGTGGACCCGCGTGATGGCAAGCCTGACGGTTGGCATTTCCATTTTGTCTTCGGGCGGGGATTTTAAGTGTGTCAGTATCAGGAATAAGGAAATATTCTTTAGCTCATCGTACATAATCATAATTTATTGAGGTCATCGTGAAGAACTTAGTTCTGGCTATTCTTTTTGTGCTTTCCGCCTCCGTCTACGCACAAACCCAAAAGATCGGGTTTGTGAACTCCACGAAAATCTTCCAGGAAATTCCGGAAGCACAGGAAGCACAGAAGAAACTTGATGCCATTATCAAACCGCTTCAGGATCAATTGGAAGCAATGCAAAAAGACTTTCAGACCAAGCTTGAGGAATACCAGAAGAAGGAATCAATGATGACTGATGCTGCAAAGAAAACGTCGCAGCAGGAATTGCAGGACCTTCAGCAAAAGTATAATGATTTTCGCCTGGACAAGTTCGGCAATGATGGGTCTGTGGCAAAGGAACAGGACAAAATTATCAACCCGATCAAGGAAAAAATCCTCAAGGCGATCGAGAAAGTTGCAAAGGAAGAGAAGTACAGTTTCGTGTTTGACCAGACTGAGCAAGTGAAGGTTCTTCTGTACGGCGATGCGGCCCATGAGCTCACATATAAAGTGATCGACAAACTCAAACGTGGTAAGCCGTAAGTCGGCGGAAAGAGAGCAGAAGGAATGAAACGATATTTGTTGGCGGTTGCACTGCTCGTGTGCAGTATCGCATCGGCGCAATCGAAGATCGGGCATATTAACTCCGAAGCAATCATGCAAGCATTGCCGGAGGCGGTCGACGCGCAAAAGTCTCTCGACGCAATAGTTGCCCAGTGGGAGCAGGAACTCCAGAAGATGCAGGCCGACTGGAAGAAGAAGTTTGATGAATACGACAAGAAGAAGCTCATCCTGACCGACCAGGCGCGCGCCGATGCGGAACGTGAATTGCGTGACCTTGACCAGGGAGTCGCTGATTACAGAAACAAGAAGTTCGGTCAGAACGGCGAGCTTTTCCAAAAGCAAAACGATGTCATGAAACCGATCCAGAACAAGATTTTCAAGGTACTGGAAGACATCGCGAAAGAAGATGGCTACGACTACGTGTTCGATAAGAGCGGCGAGATCCTTCTGCTCTATGCCAACGACAAGAACGATCTGACGCAAAAGGTTTTGGCGCGTATGCAATCCTTTGGAAAGTAAAAGACCATGAAACTCCGTGACATCGCGATATTGCTGGACGCGGAGATTGAAGGGCAGGATGCAATTGAGATCCGGCGTGTTGCAAAAATCGAAGACGCCGTTGGGGGCGATATATCATTTCTTTCGAATCCAAAGTACACGAAATTCCTCGGCACAACACGTGCCTCTGCGGTCATCGTCGGCAGGAAGCTTGATACCGCGGATGCGGGAACATCGTTGCCAGCGCTACTGCGCGTCGATGATCCATATGCGTCTTTTCTGAAAGTCCTTCTCACGTTTAATCCACCCAAAGATCCTCTCCCGCCGGGCATCCATAAGACCGCAGTGATTGCGCCGTCTGCTCACCTTGGCATCGATGTGCGCGTTGGCGCCAATGTCGTGATCGGCGAAAATTGCAGCGTTGCTGACCGGGCGATGATCAGCCACGGTACTGTGCTTGGTGATGGAGTGAAAATTGGCTCATCCTCTTTGTTGCACGCCAATGTTACTGTGAGTGAGGGATGTATTATCGGGTCGAGAGTCATCATCCATTCCGGTGTGGTTATTGGGAGCGATGGGTTTGGTTTTGCGCCCAAACCGGATGGAACGTATGAAAAAATTCCCCAGCTCGGCATCGTTGTGATTGAAGATGATGTGGAAATCGGAGCCAACACAACAATTGATCGCGCGACATTGGGAGAGACACGTATAAAAAAAGGAGTCAAACTGGATAACCTTATCCAGGTAGCTCATAACGTGGTGATAGGTGAGAACACGGTGAGCGCTGCACAAGCGGGGATTTCCGGCAGCACGAAGATCGGGAAGAATGTTATGATCGGCGGCCAGGTGGGGATTACGGGTCATCTGGAGATTGCAGACAACACAAAAATTGGTGCGCAGTCCGGCATTCACCACTCAATCCATGATTCTGGCAAAACGTTTTTCGGCTCACCTGCATACCCGCAACGTGAGGCGTTCAGGATTCAGGGCGCGGCTGTGCAACTTCCCGACTTGCTGAATACAGTCCGCGAGCTGCAAAAGAAAGTTGAAATATTGGAGAAGGAACTCCAACAACTCAGATCGACCTCTGATCAAATAGCGAAACCCTAACTTCAAACCCCATCCCCATGCTCGTACAACAACGAACAATAAAACAGCCGGTTTCGATGAGCGGTGTAGGTTTGCACACCGGGAGTATTTCCACGATGACATTCAAGCCTGCTCCGGTGAACTATGGGATCCGCTTCAGGCGTATCGACCTTGGTGGCTCTCCTGAAGTTCCGGCAGATGTTGACCACGTGGTTGATATTTCCCGCGGAACAACAATTGCCATAGGTCAAGCGCGCATCCACACGGTCGAGCATGTACTTGCGGCACTTGTCGGTTTGCAGATCGACAATGTATTGATAGAACTCGATGCAAATGAGCCTCCTGTTGGTGATGGAAGTGCGAAACCGTACGTTGACGTATTGATGAAAGCGGGTTTCGAAAAGCAATCCGCTCCAAAGGATTACCTGATCATCGATCAAACGGTTCACTACCACAACGAGGAAAAGGGTGTTGACATCGTCGCGCTTCCGACGGATGATTATCGGATTACAGTGATGGTGGACTACCACAATCCTGCTCTCGGGAGCCAGCACACCGGTCTGTTCAATCTGGAAAAGGAGTTTGTTACTGAGTTTGCGCCCTGCCGCACGTTCTGTTTCCTGCACGAAGTGGAAATGTTGCACAGTCAGGGACTTATTCGCGGCGGCAATTTGGATAATGCAATTGTCATTGTTGACAGGGACCTGAACCATTCCGAGCTCAAACGCATTACGACCAAATTGGGCATCCAAGGGTCCGTCATTCTTGGCACAAGTGGTGTGCTCAATAATCGCCCCCTTCATTTTCCCAACGAACCTGCGAGGCATAAACTGCTTGATGTTATGGGCGATCTTGCGCTGATCGGAGTTCCGCTCAAGGCTCAGATTCTTGCTGCACGACCAGGACATGCAAGCAATATCGAATTTGCGCGGAAGGTCAGAAAGCTCTACCAGCAGAAGAAACTCGTTCGAAAATACCAGCATGAGCGTAAGGAAGGCGTCGTGTTCGACATCAACGCCATCAAGAAGATTCTGCCGCACCGGTATCCGTTCCTGTTTGTCGATAAGGTCATCGATTTTAAGATGGATGAGAGCATTGTGGGCGTAAAGAACGTGACGACGAACGAGCCGTTCTTCGAAGGGCACTTTCCCGGCCAGCCCGTTATGCCTGGCGTCTTGATTATCGAAGGCATGGCCCAGACGGGGGGGATCATGCTCCTCAACGGTGTTGAGAATCCTGGCGACAAGCTTGTCTATTTCATGTCCATCAACAACGTGAAGTTCAGAAAGCCGGTGCTGCCCGGTGATACACTTGTATTCGAGTTGACAATGGTCAGCCGAAAGAGCAAGATTTGCCAAATGAACGGAAAAGCATTTGTTGATGGTAACCTAGTGGCGGAAGCTGAGATGATGGCGTCCATTGTAGATCGGGTCGATGCAAGGAACCAAACGCCGGGTGGAAATGGGTCATCGCCAGGGCAGATATCTCGACCAAAATCATCAATGAACTAACCGCAGTTGTGCCAACTGAGTAACAGAACCTGATGAGCAATCAGATCGATCCCCGTGCAATTGTCAGCCCGAAAGCCGAACTCGGCTCAAATGTCTCCATCGGTCCATTTACAATAGTAGAGGACTTCGCCGTCATTGGGGATGGGACAACTATTGCAGCGAATGCGCTCATTGGCACCGGCGCCCGAATCGGAAAAGACTGCAAGATTCATCACGGAGCAATCGTTGGACACGAGCCGCAGGATTTGAAGTACAGGGGCGAGAAGACGACGTGCGAACTTGGCGACCGCACCGTTGTTCGTGAATATGCAACACTCCATCGCGGTACCGGCGATGGTGGTCGCACAATCATTGGCTCTGATGGTTTCATCATGGGCTACGTTCACATCGCTCATGATTGTATCATTGGGAATAATGTGATACTTGCCAACGCGGCGATGATTGCGGGTCACTGTGTGGTGGAAGATTATGTGATCATCGGTGGGATTACGCCGGTTCATCAATTCGTTCATATTGGCCAGCACTCGATGATCGGCGGCGGGTTGCGTGTGCCGAAGGATGTTCCGCCATACATTCTCGCCGGGCAGGAACCTTTGATATTCCAGGGACTAAATTCCGTCGGCCTTCGACGCAGAGGGTTTTCGCCCAAAGCCATTGAGGGATTGGAAAAAGCCTTTTCCCTGATCTATAATTCCAAGCTCAACGTCTCGCAGGCAGTCAGCCGTATCAAAGAAGACCCGGTTCTGGTACACATAGAGGAAGTGCAAAATGTTCTTGCTTTCATTGCAGGCAGTACGCGGGGAATCCTTGCCGGCCCAGGGCGAGGACGGCAGAAACGCGATGAATGATCGGTGGCATCTCGTCAATACGGGGTTGAACTCCGGCTCGTACAACATGCAATTCGACCAGGAGCTTGCGCACGGGCTCGCGACGGGAGTAGGTTCGCCAACGTTGCGATTTTATCGGTGGCAACCATGGGCGATCTCTCTCGGCCACAATCAGGATGTGTCTGATCTTGATCTTGAAAAGTGCGCACAACGCGGAATTGAAATTGTCCGTCGCCCCACAGGAGGACGTGCGATTCTGCATGCTGAAGAGTTAACGTACAGCGTCGTGATGTACTCGAACGATGCTGGTGTACTCGATGTCTATCACGGTATCAGCAGGGCGCTCATTGTCGGGCTACGGCTTTTTGGTGTTGATGCGTTGCTGCAACGTTCGCAACCGGACTTCCCAAAGTTGTACAGGAGAACTTCTGCAGTCCCTTGTTTCGCCAGCTCGGCCAAGTATGAGATTGAATGGAATGGGAGAAAGCTTGTGGGTAGTGCGCAGAGAAGATACCGTGACAAAGGACGTGAGGTCGTGCTCCAGCATGGCTCGATACTCACCGGCTCGGCGCATCAACAGTTGGCAGATTTTCTCATGATGCAGGATTCCCAAACGACTCATCAGTTGGAAATCGATTTACGAGAAAAAACAACTGACATCTCGGCGATACGCGGTTGCAATGTCGACATGGACGAGCTTGTCAGATGCATTCAGAAAGGCTTCGAGATGGAATGGGGGGTTACGTTTTCTCCGCAAGAAACATTGTTTCATCCACAAACACACTCCTATGCCTAAAACACCCAGAGACGCAAAAAGCCCGGCGAAATCACGCGTGGTGACAACGAAGACCGTTCTCACCATGAAACAAACCGGAGAGAAAATCGCAATGCTAACGGGCTACGATTTTCTGGTTGCCAAATACCTCGATCAGGTTGGCGTCGATGTCATTCTGGTAGGCGACTCGCTTGGCAACGTTGTGCAGGGATATGAAACAACGCTGCCCGTGACTGTTGATGACATGATCTATCATGCAAAGGCCGTGAAGCGCGCTGTAAAGAACGCACTCATCGTTGTTGATATGCCGTTCATGTCGTACCAAAACAGTATAGACGAAGCCGTGCGAAATTGTGGGCGTGTGATGAAGGAGGTTGGTGTTGGCGCTGTAAAACTCGAAGGTGGCGCGTATATAGCAGATATCGTAAAGCATCTTGTCAAGATCGGTATTCCGGTTATGGGTCACCTCGGATTGACTCCGCAAGCGATCAACAAGTTTGGGACATATGAAGTGCGCGCCACGGATAAGGAAGAAGCCGCCCAGATTCTACAGGATGCAGGCGTGCTTGCTGATGCCGGTGTGTTTGCAATTGTTCTTGAAAAGATTCCGGCCTCCCTGGCCAAGAAAGTAACCGCCTCGGTGTCGGTTCCGACAATCGGCATTGGTGCAGGTCCACACTGCGATGGGCAAGTGTTGGTTGTGTACGATATGCTCGGGCTTACCGAGGAATTCAAGCCCCGATTTGTACATCGTTATGCCGAACTGGCTCAGATAATGAGAGGTGCATTCCGTGCCTATATCGACGATGTAAAATCGAACAAATTTCCGACCACCAAAGAGAGTTACTAAACCCGCCGTATGCCCGTCTTGTCCAAGCAAAAGAAATCGCTCAGCATCCTCATTTCCAACGACGACGGCATTGACGCGGCTGGAATTTATGCTCTGGTGCAGGAGATAAAGAAAATCGCTGATGTCACAGTGGTTGCGCCGGACAAACAACAGAGTGCGGTTGGCCACGCTATTACCGTGAATTACCCTTTGCGTGCAATGCCCTTTCGGAAGAATAATGAATTTTTCGGGTATGCAGTTGAAGGAACACCGGCGGATGCCGTAAAGCTGGGAGTCCGCTTCCTGATGAAGAAAAAGCCGGACATGATAATCTCCGGCATCAATCATGGTTCAAATACTGCAATCAACATTATCTATTCTGGAACGGTATCTGCGGCAACAGAGGGAACTATTCTTGGCATACCTTCGATTGCCGTTTCGTTGGCAACCTATCACGAACCAGACTTCACGTATGCGGCAAAGTTTTCGGCGCGGCTTGTGCGCGAGGTTGCAAAACGCGGATTGCCGGAAGGCACATTACTCAATGTAAATGTGCCGGCAGTGCCCAACAATCAGATTCGGGGGATTCGCGTCACCAGACAGGGTACTTCCAAATGGGACGACACGTTTGACGTCCGCCGCGATCCTGCAAATAAAGAATACTTCTGGCTGACAGGGAAAATGAATGTTACCGATACAGATGAAGACACCGACGAGATCGCAACCCGGAAAAATTTTGTCTCCGTAACCCCGATTCATTATGAGCTCACCGATGGCAAGCTTGTTGAGGAGATGAAGGGGTGGAAGATGGAGAATTTGAGATGAGGAGTTTGAAAGCAAACTAGTCCGTTGGTTTTCCGGCCGTAGTTCGATAAGTTTATGAAACAAGATATTCTTTCGTCTATGATGGTTCGACTATGAAAAAAATAGGTGTCTTCACCAGTGGCGGAGATGCTCCAGGTATGAATGCCTGTGTGCGAGCGGTTGTGCGAAGTGGGATATATAATGGCTGTGAGGTAGTTGGAATTCAATACGGTTACGAAGGAATGATTGAGGGAAAGTTTGTAGATCTTCAAGCACGATCGGTATCAAATATTATCCAGCGGGGCGGGACGATACTCAGAACTACGCGTTCAGAATATTTTCGCACGAAGGAAGGTCGGGCTCAAGCAGCGCATCATTTATTGCAAGCAGGAATAGAGGGACTTGTGGCGATCGGCGGCGATGGAACATTTCAAGGGGCCGTAAAACTGAATGAAGAGCACGGTATCCCTATTGTTGGCGTTCCAGGAACGATTGACAATGATCTTTTCGGAACTGATTACACGATTGGATATGATACTGCGGTCAATACTGCGATGGAAGCGATCGATAAAATTAGAGACACAGCGGCGTCGCATGATCGTCTGTTCTATGTTGAAGTCATGGGGCGCGATTCAGGATTTATAGCGCTCGATGTTGGAATCTCAAGTGGATCTGAGCACATAGCGATTCCTGAAACGGGGACAAATATTCAGGACTTAAAAGAACAAATCGGATCATTTAAAAAAAACAAATCCAGTGCCATCATAATAGTCGCCGAGGGGGAAGAAGAGGGAGGGGCGTTCAGTCTTGCAGAGAAAATAAAGGATGCGGCAGGATATGATTACAGGGTATGCGTTTTGGGCCACATACAGCGAGGTGGAAGTCCAACAGCACGAGATAGACTGCTTGCAAGCCGTTTGGGTTTGGCTGCGGTGGATTCTCTTCTTGAAGGGCAATCCAGCGTTATGGTAGGTGAAATACATGGAAAAATCTCGATGACTCCGTTGAAAGAGACATGGATTAACCGAAAGACAATAGATAACGATCTTTGGCGTCTTTCCTCAATTCTCTCGACGTGAGTGTGGTGCCAAGGTTCCTTGCCGATGAATTGATCGTTGACTCTTTGTAAAAAAATGTTATATTAGAACTTAAGCTTCTTTCGGCCCTCTGGATTAGCTCCGAAATATTACGCGTTTCCTTATATTCTCCTTGACATCTGAGTAGTTGTTTCTTATATTTAAAGCCCGCCAGAAAGCGGAGCTTTAATAAGTTTTGTTCTTTGAAAAATAGTGTGCATAGCCATAAGTCAATCTTAGCAGAGTTTCTAACCTTGGCTAAGAAACACAAGTAAAGCCAAACTTCAAACTCGAAGACGAAAGTTAGAATTTAACTTACAACGGAGAGTTTGATCCTGGCTCAGGACGAACGCTGGCGGCGTGCTTAACACATGCAAGTCTACGAGAAAAGGGTAGCAATATCCTGAGTAAAGTGGCGCACGGGTGAGTAACACGTAGGCAATCTGTCTTTAGGACGGGGACAACCCCGAGAAATCGGAGCTAATACCCGATAATGCAGCGGCACCACATGGTGACAGTTGTTAAAGGCCCGCAAGGGCGCCTATT
>JBGPGQ010000074.1:0-11234 GCA_041483995.1 Bacteroidota bacterium | reverse complement strand
GAATACGAGAGAGTTCCAAGGGGCAGTCATCAAGTTGTGTGGGATGGGAAGGATAAAAGAGGAATCCAGGTTGCTAGTGGAGTGTATTTCTATCGACTTGATCAGAAGTCAGCGCTCCCCGGCTCAGGATGGACATTCATTGATACGAAGAAGCTAATGTTCATCAAATAAGCCGTGAATTCGTGAGATTGACTCTCAGCTTTTACATTGATAACTTGTTCTTGTAATGCCTTCATAATCTCTGAGACAGACTCCTGCTCCAAGAAAGGGAGGTCGGTAATGAGATCAACAAGATTATTCTCAAGCTCTCTTTTCCTCTTCTGTTTTGCCTTACCACTCTTTGCCCAAGATTCAGTTTGGATACCGACCAAAGGTCCCTATGGTGGCGAAATTTCCTCTCTTGTGACGAATGACAGTTATGTCTTCGCTGGCGCACCAGCAGGAGGAGTATATCGCTCCAGTGATGATGGTGAACACTGGATTGAGGTGGGACTCAACAACTCAATTGTGAACAGTCTTGCAATCGGCCCGGGAAACCGTTTGTATGCTGGAACCTCAATTGCTGGCGTTTTCGTCTCAATAGATAATGGTGAGAGCTGGACTCATCTTCCAATGGACTACAATCAGCCGTTGGTTTATGGTCTTTCCATAAGTGCAAACGGAAATATCTTTGCCAATCTCTCCGGTAGTGGCGGATTCCGTTCAACTGATAGGGGACAAACCTGGGCATCTATGTATCCAATTCCTTTTCCTAATGTTGGAAATAATGGATATCTATTTGCGGGAGCGTTTGGAGGTATCCACCGCTCCTCGGATAATGGCGATACTTGGTCTTTCAGAACGAGTGGAATTCCTAACAACGTGACCATCTATCAGTGTGCGGCAGATTCGTTTGGACACGCCTTTGCGTCAGCATCTGGTGGGCGTATTTATCGATCTCTCGATAATGGTGACACGTGGACAGAACTGGTAAGTCGACCAAACACTATTGTGACCGCAATATCGGTTAATTATAGAGGTAGCATTTTCTATGGTATGTTCGACCAGGCAACAGGTCGTGTCGAGGTTTGTCGCAGCACGGACGGGGGCAACAATTGGGTAGTGCTTGAAAATGGACTAAGCAACTTTTACACTCCTAATGCTATTGCAACAAAACCTGATGACCACCTTTTCTTGGGGACACCGGTCGGAATCTTCAAGTCAACAAATAACGGAAATGTATGGACTTCGGTGACTGAAGGAATCGCACACATCTTCGTTCAATGCCTTGCTGTAAATTCATTGAATCATGTATTTGCCGGAACTGCTTTTGGCATTCATCGATCGATTGATCATGGAACTTATTGGACACATCACACGACGGGCTTAAAAGATGCAAACGTTATTTCACTCGCGATCAACAAAAACGACTGTGTTTTTGCTGGAACCCGCGAGTATGGGGTCTTTCGATCCACTGACAATGGTGAGAATTGGACGCAGATTAATCGTGGACTTGGGAATGATCCATCCATATATGTATATGCAATAGCAATCGATCTTGAAAACCGCATTTTCGTTTCTTCGAATAATGGCCTCATGGTTTCCAATGATAATGGCGAGAGCTGGGTGAACACAGGGTTGACAACATTCGGAATTCGCTCATTGGCAATTGATTTCAGAGATTGGATTTATGCTAGTGCGGAAATTGGAAAGGTCTTTGTTTCAACTGATCACGGTATTTCTTGGGTTCAACGGACAGTTGGCTTCCAAGGAACTTGGATTGGTTCTGTTGCTGTCAATCAAAATGGAGATGTGTATGCATTGCAGGAGTATTGGGGAGTTTATCGCTCCACCGATGCGGGAAATACCTGGGTTAACCTCGCACCCTGGCATACGCAGATCCGTTCCCTTGCCGTTGCAAAAGGAGGAGATATCTTTGTGTCTTCAAGAGTATATGGCGTTCTCCGTTCACAGGATAACGGTCAAACATGGTCACCATTTCGCACGGGTCTTCCGAACGCATTAGTTGAGACCTTTGCAATAGATGAAGAGGGACATCTGTACGCAGGGATGCAGAACTGGAGTATATACAGAAGTTACCGCTCAACTGTCAATGTTGATAGAGAACAAGAACTGTTCCCGACAACCTTGGCAGTACTACAGAACTATCCCAACCCATTCAACCCAACTACTACAATACGAATTGACTTGCCTGAGCAATCCGGTTTCCGCTTGACGATATTTGATCTATTGGGGCGAGAAATACGATCATTTGAATACGAGAAGGTTCCGCGAGGCAGTCATCAAGTTGTGTGGGATGGGAAAAATGATCTGGGTGGACAGGTATCGAGCGGTGTGTACTTGTATAGAGCAACCGTTGGTGGACGCAGCGTGACAAGAAAAATGTTGCTACTGAAGTGACTCGTTATAGGGAAAGTATCTGGTGCTTGAAGCCTGTGATATCGAGTTCACCGGTGAGCCATTTGACAAAGTCTGGACCGTACTTGTTCATATAGTAAAGGACGTTTATTTCCCGCTCCTGCAAACTTCCGTTCGGTAACAATCCGCTTGCAGCTTTTTCTATTTGACGTATAGCCACTTCGTTCTTACGCTTCTGCGCAGCGACCGCCTTTTCCCGCAACACACCGAGGTTGATATCGAACTTTGATTTTACCCCGTCAAGCACGGCAAGTAATGTAGGATCGACTTCTTTCAATCCGAAGCGAAGCTCCATGAGAGCATCATGAATCAACTTCGTGGTGCCACCGAACATCACGTCCAATTTCACATCCGATATTTGTTCGGAAACCTTCGTTGTCACGATTCCGATATCTTCAAAAAACTCAGTCAACTCAAGCTGATATTTTTCCAGTGCCCGCTCCAGTCGCTCCTCAATGATGGAGCCGCTTGCCCGGGGATAAACGATCGGCTGCGGAACGCCGAAATGCTCGTATACGGGTTTTAGTTGGGCATGATAGGCAACTTCTGATGGTCCGGCGACATAGGCGATGGTGGGAAGGAGAATGTCCTGTGCAATCGGTCTCAGCACCACATTGGGACTCAATAGTTCCGGAGATTCGGTGGCGATTTTCATCAACTCTTCCGTCTGCAGGTAGTGACGCGTCCCCTTCAGACTGAAATCGTGCTCCCTTGGTTCGATGAGATAACGACCACCCTTATGGAACAAAAACAAGTTTATTGACTTTGCTTTCACCTGCGCGTGGTAGTTCTGCTCAAGCTCTGCACTTTGGGCAATCACCATCTGTGATGTCTTTGGGAATTCTGAAATCTCTTTGACGAAAAGGGGAGAGAGAAGTTTCTTGAGTTCCGGATCATTTGCAGAGATAAATACAAGTCCATGATCTTCAAAGAGGACATTCATCCATGAAACAAACGCCTGGTTAAAGGTTCGTCCGGTACTGTAGCATTCCTTGAGTTTGCTCAAGAGGTCTGATGTAAATTCAGTTCGTTGAAGGGATGCTTCGAGCGAGACGTATGTCTGGTCAAGTGCCCCGTCAAATTGCAGCTCTCCGATCGGACCGAGATTACGTTCGGGAATAACGCCACCGGGAAGAAACTCGATCCTGACCGACTTGCTGTCAGAATCCAGAAGCGAAATATTATTCATCTCGGCAATGTCGTGGTCTTCACCCTCGATCCAGAATACGGGAACAAAATCACACTGAGGGTATTTGATTTTCAGTGAATCAGCGAGTTTGAGCGTGGTAATTGTTTTCAATATGGTGTAGAGTGGACCACCGAATAATCCGACTTGCTGCCCGGTTACGACTGCGTATGTAGTCGGCCTTTCAAGCAAGGAAACATTGGACATACTATTGGCCGATGAGCCATAGGAAGCATTTTGCCGTCTAAGGGCGCGCGTGAGGGTTGTCCTATCAATAGGGTGTATGGTAACCGCCTGCATTGCCGATTCATAATCATGACTATTGCGAAAGTTATGTCCGAAAAAAGGTCGCACCGCTTCGTAATCATACACATAGTCGAAGAAGAGCTCGGAAAACCCCCCAGCATTTAGAGGTAGTTGGCGAAAGTCAATCCAGTTCATGGTTGGTTCTGCGTAAGTGAAAATCAGATGCCGTGGTTCAGCAAGGCTGTAAGATATTTCCGCGACAACGTTGAACGTCAACAGGAAGTGTAATTGTTGGTGAGCAATATAATAGAATGCTCAAGGAGATGCAAGAATCTGTGTTGGCGACATTTTGTAAAACCTCAATAGGTACATGATTCAATGATAGCTGAATTTAGCTGAAGTTATTGACTTTGCTCCGTTGGTTTCGTATCTTTTTACACAAATTCAACATGCGAATGACAGAGAGTTTTTCGACGCTATTTAATGTTCTTACGAATTTCTTCTAACAGTGATTCTTCACAAGTCTTTACCATCCTTCAACGCATCGCTATCTGTAAAGCATTTACATCACAACGTATCGCATTAACGCTTTCGCATTGACCGAAAAGTCAACTGTGGCAATGCATGGATTTTACTATGGACAATGAACGCGGAATGAACGAAGAGCAACAGCCAGGTGAAGGGACCAAGTCAGCTTCAGAGGCTTCACCCAAAAATGCAATTGATGTAAAGAGTGAACAAACTGCTGCACCTTCAACAGGTAAGCCAACTCTACCACCGCCGAGTTCAGCGGCTCGTCCGGCATCCGGAGCGCGCCCTCCGCTTCCTCCACCATCATCGGCAGCCAGACCTGTAGGAGCAGCACGATCTCCACTTCCTCCTCCAACTTCAGCAGCGAAACCAGTTGGAGTGAGTGCGAAGCCTGCTCCACCGCTCGGACTCCCGAAACCCGCAGTTTCGACGCCAGTTGCAAGCGCACCGGCAAAGGCATCGGGTGCAGCAGAAACCAAGAAGCCGAAACAAGATAAACCGCCGGAGAATGATCAGGGGATCTGGCGCATGAGCCGGAAAAATTTCTTGAACGTTGCAGGCTGGCTTGCGTTTTTCAGTTTTCTCGTCACCGCGACCATTGGAGCAATTCGTTTGATGGTACCACGAGTGCTCTATGAAGCACCCTCTGCGTTTAAAGCGGGCTTCCCTCAGGACTATATCGTTGGCGAGGTAAACGAAAAGTATAAGGACGAATTCCGCGTGTGGATTGTGCGTGAACAGGAGGGGTTCTATGCACTTGCTGCGATTTGCACACACTTGGGATGTACGCCTCGCTGGTTATCTTCAGACAATAAGTTCAAATGCCCATGTCACGGCAGCGGGTACCATAAGGATGGAGTCAACTTCGAAGGTCCAACACCCCGACCGCTCGAGCGTTTGAAGATTTCCCTTGCAGACGATGGTCAAATCCTTATCGATAGAAATATCAAGTTCCTTTATGAAAAACAGGAATGGTCCAAACCCGATGCGTTTCTTAAGTACAGTTCATAGTCGTTCATTCGAGAAGAATCGACACCATGCTTGGCATAATTGATCAGTTGAAGGATAAGATGCAGAAGACGGAAGTGTACAAGTCCATCTTCCGCCATAATTATCAAGACACACAACGAAACCGAGCACTGCAAATCGTTGACAACGTTTTTCTTCATCTGCATCCTGTTCGCATCACACGCCACGCTACCAATATAGGCTTCACATGGGGAATGGGAGGAATTACGTTTCTCCTGTTCATCGTTCTTACCGTGACTGGTGTAGTCCTCATGTTTTATTATCGTCCTGCAGCGGAATATGCATACGATGATATGAAGTACCTGATGAACGACGTTGCGTTTGGCCCACTGATGCGCAACATGCACCGCTGGGCTGCACATGCGATGGTGATTACGGTGATGTTGCATATGTTCCGGGTCTTTCTCACCGGTTCGTATAAGCCTCCAAGACAGTTCAACTGGGTTATTGGCGTTATCCTCCTTACCCTGACACTCTTTCTTAGTTTCACGGGCTACCTTCTGCCATGGGATCAACTCGCCATTTGGGCGGTTACAGTGGGCACCAACATGGCACGCGCTACGCCATTGCTGGGACATGAGGGACCGTTTGGACCTGAACTTGGAATGCGCATTGACAACGACGTTCGTTTTGTATTGCTTGGTGGAACACAGGTTGGACCGCCAACGTTGCTGCGGTTCTATGTATTGCATTGTATTTTTCTCCCGCTTGTCGGTGCGGTGTTGATGGTTGTTCATTTCTGGAGAATCAGGAAAGACGGCGGCATCTCCGGTCCGGATGTAACAGCAAAGAAATTCTAAGCAGGCGAGTCGCATGGAATATCTCATAAAAATTCTTTCGAAGCCGGACAACGTCCCGATCGTGGTGATGCTTATCCTCACGATCTTTTATACTTGGTTTTCCATGAAGAAAGCGTTGAAGAACGATCGGCAGGATATTTCAGAAGAGGCAAAACTGGCGGACAAAGTTCAGGTATGGCCATATCTTGTGAAAGTGGAATTTCTTGCATCACTCCTCATCATGGCGATCTTGACAGTATGGTCCATCGGACTTGATGCACCACTTGAGGAACCTGCCAATCCTGCGTTGACGCCGAATCCGTCAAAGGCTCCGTGGTATTTTCTTGGCTTGCAGGAGATACTTGTATATTTCGATCCCTGGATTGCCGGTGTTATGATTCCCACTCTTATTATAGTAGGGCTTTGTGCAATTCCATATATCGATATAAACCCCAAGGGGAATGGGTATTACACGTTCAAGGAACGAAAATTCTCTATCCTCACATTTGAGTTTGGCTTCATTATCATGTGGGTATCGTTGATTGTCCTTGGAACATTTTTCCGCGGCCCGGGTTGGAATCTCTTTTTCCCATGGGAGTATTGGGATACGCATCGGGTTGTGGCCCTTACGAACCAGGACTACACCGAATTCTTTTTTGGCGTTTCAACGCGACGCGTAGATGATTCCTTAAACCCGTCCGCAATGCTTATCGGGTCACTCACCGTTTTGGGTTGGTATGCCCTGGGCGTTGCATTCTACCTGTGGCGGCGCAATACGGATCTATTGAAGAAGCTTGGACCACTTCGTTATAGCGTTACTGCGTTTCTGTTTTTGACAATGATGGCTGTACCCATCAAGGTCATTCTTCGTCTTACACTGAACATAAAGTACATTCTTGTCACCCCGTGGTTTAATATCTAAGAAAAACTGACTGAGATTTCGAAAGCATGTTTGAGAAGCGTAGCCAGGTACCGATAGAGTCGCGTAATTACAGCACGTACTATTTTGTCTTTTCGGGACTATTATTTCTCGGGACAATGTGGGCTGTCGTTGATGAAGTGTCCACGCGTCGTCCGTGGAAAGAACAGCAAAAACAGTACTACGCTTTGCTGTCCTCAAAAGTACAGGAACGCGTCAATCAGGCTGCCGCTGATCTTGATTCATCAAGGTTGGTCGAATTAAGCGCTCAGCTTCAGGTTGCGCAAGACTCGATGAATGGTCCGACCTATAGCGGGCTACAGGGAAAATACAATTCCACACTCAAGCAACTGATCGATGCAACCAGAGACTATCAGTTTGCCAAGAGTCGCGGCGACGAGGCTTACTACTTCTATAAGAAATCCGTACGAGAAGGCAAAGAAGACCTCGGCCAGAAAAAGAAACTAGACACGAACGAAGCGGAGATGGCCGCGCACCAGGTTGTGATGACGCAGCTTGAAGGAAGGCGTGATAGTTTGTTTGCTTTCTTGAATGAGTACAGACTGAATGTCAAGACAGTACAGAGCCAGATCAAGGACTTGCAGAAGAATACTGAGAAGTGGGAAACGAAACTCAAACGCATTCGGTCTGCGTCTATCGAAGTCAAACAGGTGATGATGCTCGACTACGACCGCAACCCATTCAACGATCCCAAGGCGCGTATCGACAGGTGCCAGACGTGTCATCTCGGCTGGAATGAAGAAGTGATGGAGGATGCTCCCCAACCATATAAGAAACATCCGTTTCCTGAACTTCTTGCCAAACACAATCCTGAGGTATTCGGCTGTACTCCATGCCATAGAGGGCAAGGTGCTGCTCTTACGGCAGGGTTCGGGCACGGGGAAGAGGACCATTATTGGGAAAACCCTCTCCTGAAAGGAAAGGACATCTACGCATCATGCAATGAGTGTCATGAGAATCAAAGCAGTCTGCAATATGGTCAGGAGTTTACCCGCGCGAAAAGAGTCATGCTTGAATCAGGATGCCATGGTTGCCATGAAATAAAGGGATATGCGGATGTTGCGAAGATTGGTCCTGAGCTGAACAAGTTAGCGCATAAGACAAATCCCCAGTGGATTTACCGCTGGGTGAAGAACCCGAAAGACCATAATCCTCACACGAGGATGCCAAACTTCAGACTCTCTGATGACCAGGCTGAGGCGGTGACTGCTTACTTGATGGATATTTCATCGAAGAATGAATTCGGCTACATGAAGGGAGCGTATGCCGGGGGAGATGCAAAACGGGGTAAGCAACTCGTTGAAGCGGTCGGATGCCAGGCGTGTCACGTTCTCGGTGAGAATACGAAGGTGCGCGAACTGCGGGGAACCAGTTACGATATTGCTCCTGAATTGACCCGGGTCGGTAGTAAAGTCAACCCTGATTGGATATATGATTGGATCAGGAACCCGAGGCACTACAATCCAACAACGAAGATGCCCAATCTTCGATTGTCGGATGGTGAAGCAAAGGACGTTGTTGCTTATCTTGTAACCTTGAAGGATGAACGTAAGTTTACTGATGCTTCATTGAACCTCACTTCTGCCGTTACCATCAAGCGTGGCGAACGCACTATCAGAGAGTATGGTTGCAACGGATGCCACACAATACAGGGAATGGAAAAAGAAGGCAGGGTCAGTGTTTCTCTTTCCAATTTCGGGCGGAAGAGAGTTGAAGAAATGGATTTTGGTGATACGGAGATTCACCATACATGGAATGACTGGGTATCAAATAAGCTCAAGAATTCGCGTGCCTTTCAAACTGATCGTATTGTCCAGAAGATGCCGGTCTTTGCTTTCTCAGATGAGGAGATTGCTTTGTTGAGAATGTTCTTGTTGTCTGAGACGAAGGATGAACCCGACAAGAAATACATACAGGCTTTCGATAAGAAACAGCAGAATATTGAAACAGGGCGCCGCGTAGCGATTTCCTACAACTGCCAGCAGTGTCACCAGCTGGAGAAAGTCGGCGGCTATATCGGAGCGACAATCGAAGAAGCTGCGTTCTTGCCGCCAATTATTACAGGCGAAGGCGCGAAAGTTCAGGAACCATGGCTGCATGAATTTCTGCAGAGTCCATCGACGGTTGGCCAGCCGAATTCAATACGACCTTGGATACCTACGCGAATGCCTACGTTTAAGTTGACTGATGATGAGATCGGCAGGTTGACAAAATATTTCCTGGGGATGAGCAACCAGGAATTGGAGCTGAGAGACTACAAAAGCTACATGCCCGACCCAGTGTTGTTACCGGTTGGAAAATCAATCTTTACAGACTTCCAGTGCTTGAAATGTCATCCGTCAGGCAACACGGCCCCGAAGAGTGGAGAGGCAAGTACCGCGGATCTTGCACCGAACCTTACCAAAGCACGTGACCGGCTCAAACCTGAGTGGATTGTGGAGTGGCTTGCAGATCCAGGCAAAATTCAGGAAGGAACGCGGATGCCAACGTTCTTTCCCGATGGTCAGTCACCGCTTCCTGACGTACTTGGCGGTGATGCTCGAAAACAGATGATGGCAATACGAGATTACGTTATCAGCATCGGTCAGCCCGCTCGGCCGGTCGTAAGTTCACGATAGTTGGAAACCAGAAATAACCTTTTCATCATATCTACTTGGAGGAATCGAATGAGATCTAGTTCATTGGTAGTAGCAGCACTGACTTTCTGCCTGGTCGGTCAAGCATTTGCTGGAGACATCGTCGGTAAAATAACATTTGAAGGGGCAGCACCCAAAGGATCAAAAATAAAGATGAATGCCGACCCTGTTTGTATGAAGGCCCACAAGGAACCTCAACTCAGTCAAGAGGTTATCGTGAACAAAAATGGTACACTCAAGAACGTTCTCGTTTATGTCAAGGAGGGACTCGGGGGCAAGAAATTTGATGTGCCGACAAGCAAAGTGGAATTCGATCAGATCGGATGTATGTATACACCCCATGTTCTCGGGATTCAAACTGGACAGGAGCTTCTGGTCGTCAACAGCGATCCGACATTACACAATGTTCATTCGCTCTCCAAGGACAATCCGCAATTTAATGTGGCCCAGCCAAAGAAGGGGATGACACTCTCCAAGAAATTCGACAAGCCTGAGTCCTTCAAAGTGAAATGCGAAGTCCATACCTGGATGAATGCGTGGATCACAGTATTCAATCACCCATTTTTTGCAGTGACTGGAGATGACGGTTCATTCAGTTTGAAAAAGCTTCCAGCCGGTGACTATACGATTGAAGCATGGCACGAAAAATACGGCACGCAAACGATGAAGGTCAAAGTTGCGGCTACGGGCTCACAAACGGCTGATCTCAAATTTGTAGCAAAATAGGTCAAGCCCTCAGTACCAAAAGAAAGGAGCAATTACTCTTGGATCACAGTAGCTCGAAAGGGAACGCTGCGACGCATGCAACAGTTTCCTCCCAAGCACATCACCATGAGGCTGATCATCACGAGCAGGGTTTTTGGAGAAAGTATGTATTCTCCACTGATCATAAGGTGATCGGAATCCAGTATGGGATTACTGCTTTGCTTTTCCTGCTGTTCGGATTCGCGCTCATGATGATCATGCGATGGCAGCTTGCCTATCCGGGACAGGAGTTCCCGATCAAGTGGCTTGCCTCACTACTGGGTTCAGAACGAATGCCCGATGGTGTTATGCTGCCCGAGTTTTATAATCAATTGGGCGCAATGCATGGTACCATCATGGTGTTCCTTGGAGTAGTTCCTCTTGCAGTCGGCGCATTCGGGAATTACGTCATGCCATTGCAAATTGGTGCGCCGGATATGGCTTTCCCAAAACTCAACATGACGAGCTACTGGGTGTATTTCGTGGGGGGTGTTGTAATGCTTGCAAGCTTCTTCATGCCTGGCGGCGCTGCAAATTCAGGTTGGACTTCGTATGCTCCTCTTTCGGTAATTGCTACGACTGGTCAGACATTTTGGCTTTTCGGGATGGTGTTTCTTATTACATCCTCGTTGCTTGGGTCTGTCAACTTCATAGTGACGATTATTCATCTGAGGGTCAAGGGTCTTACGTTCATGCGCCTTCCTTTTTTTGTCTGGGCACAGCTT
>JBGPGQ010000073.1:0-11395 GCA_041483995.1 Bacteroidota bacterium | reverse complement strand
GACTGCCCCAAAGCAAAACATGGTATCAATGAGAGAGTTAACCCGATTCCAAATACAAACTGCACACGTCTCATCCCAACTCCCTGGGTCAATTCACTCTCAAGTCTGGATGACCCCGGGATTAAATGGCGGGATGGTGGAATTGTGGGAGGCCATCGCAATTCCCATCGAGATCACCGTTCTCGTTTCGACGGGGTCAATAATTCCATCAACCCAGAGTCTTGCTGCAGCATAATAGGGATCGGTCTCATGTTCGTAGCGTTGCTGTATCTCCGAGAGCAGTTTCTGTTATTGCTCTTTGCTGATATGTGCGCCGCCCTTTTCCATCTGTTGCATTTTTATCGCAAGCAGGGTTTCGCTTGCCTGTTTCCCGCCCATCACTGCGATCTGTGCCGTCGGCCAGGCATAAATCAATCGGGGATCATACGACTTGCCGCACATTGCGTAGTTTCCGGCTCCATAACTGTTTCCCACCATGAACGTAAACTTTGGGACGATGCTGTTCGCAACCGCGTTGACCATCTTCGCGCCATCTTTGATTATTCCTCCCTGCTCCGCCCTGCTGCCGACCATAAACCCCGTAACATCCTGGAAAAACACGAGCGGAATCAGTTTCTGGTTGCAATTCAAGATGAACCGTGCTGCTTTGTCCGCGCTGTCACTATAAATAACACCCCCGACCTGCATCTCGCCTTTTTTTGTCTTCACAACAGAGCGCTGGTTTGCAACAATGCCAACTGCCCAACCATCTACGCGCGCATACCCCGTGATGATTGTTCTTCCGAACCCCGCCTTGTATTCGTCCATATCGCTTCCGTCAACAATGCGAGCCAATATCTCATACATGTCGTACTGCTTTGTTCTATCAACTGGAAGAATTTTATGAATCTCACTTGCGTCAAATTTGGGCGCTGCAGCATCGATCCGATCAAATATAGCTTTGGGTCTTGTACCGAGCTTGCTGATGATGCTGCGAATTTTCCGGAGGCATTCATCATCGTTTGCCATCTTATGGTCGGTGACACCGCTGATCTCGCAGTGGACGGTCGCTCCGCCAAGTTGTTCATTGTCGATCTCTTCACCTATCGCAGCCTTAACGAGGTGTGAGCCAGCCAGGAAAACACTGCCGGTCTTATCAACAATCATCGCCTCATCGCTCATAATGGGAAGATATGCACCACCCGCAACACAAGGCCCCATAATCGCCGCAATTTGAGTGATCCCAAGAGACGACATTACGGCATTGTTCCGGAATATTCTTCCGAAATGCTCCTTGTCCGGAAATATCTCAGCCTGCATTGGTAGAAAGACACCGGCAGAATCAACAAGGTAGACAATCGGCAGGCGGTTTTCGATCGAAATCTCCTGAGCGCGAAGGTTTTTTTTGCATGTGATTGGGAACCACGCACCGGCCTTTACCGTAGCATCGTTCGCAACAATAACCACTTCACGTCTATGTATGCGGCCAATACCGAAGATCGTTCCCGACGAAGGCGCGCCACCGTATTCTTCATACATTTCATAGGCGGTAAACAGACCGACTTCAAGGAAATGCATTCCGGGATCAATGAGCCTTTGAATTCTTTCGCGAGCGGTAAGCTTCCCACGCTTGTGGTGTTTTTCTGTTGCTTCTTTTCCGCCACCCAGCTTAATGGCTTCACCGCGAGCATGAAGAAGCTTGAGAAGGCTCTTGTAATTGTCTTCGTTCTTTGCGAACGAAGGATTGTTCTGGATTTCAGACCCGATGAGCGACATGTGGTTACAGTGAATTACGAAAGCAAATTTCTTGCGATGACCATCTTTTGCACTTCCGATGTTCCTTCGCCGATGGTCATAAGCTTTACATCTCTATAGAGTTTTTCAACTGGAAATTCCTTGATGAAACCGTACCCACCATGGATCTGCACAGCCTCGTTCGTCGCGCGCACGGCGGCTTCGCTTGCGAAGTATTTCGCTTCAGCAACCTCACGGTTAATATCCATGCCTTTTGATTTCATCCAAGCGGCGCGCTGAGTCAGAAGTCTCGCTGCGCTGATTTCAGTTGCCATATCAGCCAGTTTCCACTGAATGGCCTGAAACTCCGATATTGTTTTCCCAAACTGCATTCGTTCTTTCGCGTATTTCAAGCTCGCATCAAGGGCACCCTGTGCAATGCCAACAGAGAGCGCCGCAATCCCGACGCGGCCTCCATCCAACACATGAAGAGCTTGTTTGAACCCTTCTCCCACATTACCGATAAGGTTCTCGGCCGGGATACGGACATTTTCAAAAATCAATGTGGCAGTATCGCTGCAACGCATCCCCAGCTTATTTTCCTTTTTGCCGATGGTAAATCCTTTCATCCCCTTTTCCAAAATGAACGAGGAGATACTCTCCTTGCCATGTTCCCGGTCTGTCAACGCCATGATTACATAGGTGGAACCGACCGAACCCTGTGTAATAAAAGTCTTGCCACCGTTCAGAATCCAATCACTGCCTTCTTTTTTTGCAAAGGTGTTCATCCCACCAGCATCACTTCCTGACCCTGGCTCTGTCAATCCCCATGCGCCCAACTTTCTCCCCGACGCAAGATCAGGAACATATTTTTGCTTCTGTTCGTCGCTGGCAAATGCCATAATATGTCCGGTACAAAGACTGTTATGCGATGCGACTGTAAGGGCTACCGAAGGATCGACTTTTGCTATCTCTTCAATTATGACGATTGCTTCTAATTCAGAGAGACCCGCTCCTTCAAGAGTTTCCGGCCAGATGATTCCCATGAAGCCCAATGCGGCAAGTTGTTGTACGATCTCGAATGGAAACTCCTGTGATTCGTCGTATTTCATGACAACCGGACGCATTTCTTTCTCCGCAAAATTACGAGCGAGTTCTTGCACCGCCTTCTGGCTGTCGGTCAGGTCAAAATCCATGCCGGGTGCCTGCGTCAGTATCTCGTCCTCAGCCATCGTGGTGTACTCCTGTTATTGATGTTTGCGAAAATTATCGATCAGTTCCTGTGCAAGATCATAAGGCGTCGAGCGCATGCTCATGACAGCTTCCATCCTTCTGGAAAGCAGTGCTGTTCGTTCTTCAGCCCAGAAATCAACTTGAAGTCTATCAGCTATGAGGTCCCGGATTCTCTCCTCGGTTCTTTGCTGCCTTTTGACCGCCAGAGCCTTCCTGCTCTCCAGGAACTTTCGGTGCTCTGCGATCTTCGACGCAATTTCAACCGTTCCTGACCCTTCGCTTGCTATCGATTTAAGAACGTCGGGCAACCAATCCGACTCTTTCCTGAAGTTCAATATCATTCGAATTGACATCACTGCCTGATCGGCACCAGCACGATCTGCCTTATTTAACACAAAGAAATCCGCAATTTCCATCAACCCCGCCTTCATGGCTTGGATAGAGTCCCCGGATTCCGGAACAAGCACAACAACGGTTGTATCCGCAGCACCTGCAACATCGAGCTCCGATTGACCAACACCAACAGTCTCCATAATAATGACATCTTTTCCGGATGCATCAAGTACATCAGCGGCCTCGACAGCTTTCTTGCTGAGACCACCCAGACTTCCCCGTGATGCCATACTGCGAATAAACACTCCTCCATCCAGTTCCACATCGGACATACGAACCCGATCGCCCAGCAATGCACCACCGGTGAAAGGACTCGTTGGATCAACGGCAATAATACCGACGGACAGTCCCTCTTTGCGATAGTGTTGTGCAAGTTTGTTCGTAATCGTGCTCTTTCCAGCCCCGGGTGGCCCGGTGATGCCGATGCGGTAACCTCGTCCGGTTCTTCCAAAAATGGATCGAAGCAAATCTTCCGAACCTGCATACTCGTTTTCCACCGCAGAGATGGCGCGGGCAACTGTGACGCGATCACCGCTATAGAGTTTTTCCAGATCGATCCTGTCGCTACGCGACATGGCCATGTTCTTTTTTGAAATATTCAACTGTTGTTTTTAGCCCATCGTTGATCGACACAGAAGGCTTCCAGCCGAGAGCGTTGGCAATTTTCGCATAATTTAATGCACTCCGGAGTTGCTCACCTTTTTTTTGCTCGCCATGGCGCTCTTCAATGGAAACGCCGACATGTTTTTTAAGAAGCGAAAAGAGTTGATTGACATCCGTTTCAATTCTTGTCCCCACATTAAACACATCCGAGCCTTTGGCATTCAATGCTAGTACGTTTGCCTGCACAACATCTCCAACATACACATAGTCCCGTGTTTGGGTGCCCTCTCCGTTAATTACCGGCTGTTGGCCCCGTAACATTTTGTTGGTGAATACCGCCACGACACCAGCTTCTCCCTCGGGATTTTGGCGTGGGCCATAAATATTGGCATACCGCAAACAGACGGAATCCAGGCCATACACAGCTTTGTAGTAAAAAAGATAATTCTCCGTCGTCAACTTGGCGACGCCGTAGGGAGAAATTGGACGAGTAGGGTGCAACTCGTCGGCCGGAAAATAATCCTGTTCGCCATAGATAGCGCCTCCGCTTGACGCAAAAATAATTTTCGATACACCAGTTTTCACGGCACTTTCAAGTAAATTCAGGGCACCGATTATGTTGACAGAAGCGTCATACGCCGGATCCGTCACTGAACGACGGACATCCATCTGCGCTGCATGATGATTGATCAAGTCAAACCGTTCTCGTTTAAGTATCTCTTCGACCTCTCCGGAATTGCGGATATCGACCCGATAGAATTTTGAATGAGCATTGATATTGCGTTCACGCCCCGTCGAGAGATCATCAATGATCGCAATTGAGTGGCCGAGTTTTTGATATGCATCAACCACATGTGAGCCTATAAACCCCGCGCCTCCTGTAACCAGAATCTTCACAAGCTGTTCTCCACTTCATGGTGAGAGAGTGCCTTCTTTCCAATATCGTTCCTGTAGTGCATTCCTTCAAATGAAATTTTTCGCACGGCTTGGTATGCAAGATCAATTGTTTCCGCGAGGTTTTCATTTGGGCGAATCGCCGTAATACAGAGAACCCGGCCACCTGCAGTTACTACCGAATTCCCACGGCGTTTGGTACCAGCATGAAAAGTCCGGACATCTGTATCACCTTCCACGCTATGGAGACCCAGAATCTCAATACCAGTTGGATATTGATCGGGGTACCCCCTGGATGTAAGCACAACACAGACAGCAGATCCTTTCGACATTCTCTTTTCTTGTAGACTGTCCAGTTTCGATAGCCTGCCTTCAGATGCAGCCATCATAAGGTCCACAATATCATATTCGACAAGAGGAAGCACGACCTGCGTTTCGGGGTCGCCGAACCGGCAATTGAATTCAACTACCTTCGGTCCGTTCTCAGAAATCATCAATCCAATATACAAACAGCCGCGGTACGGCCTTCCTTCGCTTGCCATTCCAGCCAGCGTTGGCTGAATAATTGTTTTTTCAATTCTTCGCAAGATGTCGAGAGTGACGACAGGAGCAGGCGCATAGGCTCCCATTCCCCCGGTATTTTTGCCCTTATCACCGTCAAAGACTCGTTTGTGATCTTGCGCCGGCGGTAAAACAACATACTCCTTTCCGTCTGAGATTGCAAAAACAGAGGCTTCTTCACCTTCCATAAATTCTTCAATCACAACGGTCTCGGAAATTTGACCACCAGCCATCATGGTTTCAAGAACCCCGAGTGCCTCTTCTCGATCAGCACAAATAACGACACCTTTACCTCCCGCAAGGCCGTCCGCTTTCAACACGATCGGCAAGGGAGCATTTTGAACATACAATCGAGCTTCGTGATGCTGCGTTCGATTGAATGCCCGAAAAGACGCCGTTGGAATTCCATGACGCAACATGAATTCCTTTGCAAATTTCTTGCTCCACTCAAGTTCGGCTGCCATCCTTGATGGTCCGAAAATTGGAAGGTCGTGTTCAATAAACAAGTCGACAATTCCTTCTGCCAGCGGTTGCTCCGGACCAACCACCGTAAGATCAATCTGTGCAGTTAGTGCAAAATCCAACAAGGCCTTTAGATCAGTCGGCTGTAATGGGATGCATGTGGCCAAAGCTTCAATTCCCGGGTTCCCCGGGGCACAATAGAGTTTTGTGAGTTTGCTGCTTTGACTAATCTTCCACACAAGAGCATGTTCTCTGCCACCAGAGCCGATCACAAATATGTTCATGATTATGGCTCGAAGAGTGATTCAAACACCCTGACCAAAGAACCTGTAAGAGTAACTCTGTTGTACTTATCAACGATATCTTCCCTAGGTCCCTTCAGTGTACCTTGTCGAAATCGAGAATGAAACTCCTCAATGGATCTCTTTATCCCAGCAACGTCATTGGGCCTGACGGTTATGCCACCAGCTTCAAGAATAGTCTGCTCCATAAACCCCTCCGGGACCAGGCCGAGAATTGGCTTTCTTGCACCGATGTATTCGTATGTTTTCCCCGGTGAACCGACATCGTCACCAACAATCATCCAAAGAACGTCCGATGCCAATAGGTGTTGCACACACTCATGGTGCGGCAAGTAACCGAGCACGTTCACACAATCCTGCAAACCCAGTCGTTGTACTACTCTGAGGTTCTCCTCACGGAAATTTCCAATAAATTCTGCTTCTATTTCTTCGCGAAGCGCCGGTCGTTCCTGGAAGAGATCGTGCAACCCCTGAAAAAAATAGTCAGGGATCCTGTCCTCCCAAAAGACACCGGCATACGTCAGCCGCATTTTCTTCGATTTGGTTTGCTGGGAAACTGGCTGCGAGTTTTGCTTGAAATCATCAGGATCAAAGCCTTGAGAGATAATATCAATATCGTGATATGTTAGAAATGGATACCGCTCGATCAGGATCTCCTTCACGCGCCGGTTTGTCGTGATTACATGGCTGCTTATGCGCAGCGCTTTTTTTTCCAGAAAGATATTCCACCATTTATGGAACGGCGTAGGATAAAACTTGAACGGATAATCGACCCATGGGTCACGATAATCAAACACCAACGGTTTGGCGATACGAGACTTGATATCCGCCCCGACCAAAAAATCAGTAAATGGGGGCGAGGTCGCAAAAATGAGATCGAACGGAGTTTCAGCATGTAACTCTACAGCCTTCGCGACGGCCTTCTTTCGCCAACCGATCTTATTATCGGGAATAAAAAATGTGTCGCTGATACGACTTAGCACTTTGCGATTCCGTTCAGACGGAATTTTCACTACTTCCTTCTTTGCGAAGAACTTGCCGGGACCGGCAGCATCTGTTCGCACAACCCTGATATTTTGTGATTCTATTTCCTTCAACAGGGAATCATCATGCGCAAAATATCCCGCCGGTTCAACCGTAAGAACCGTTGGATGCCATCCGTATTGAGGAAAATACTTCACGAACTTCAAAGTCCGTTGCACACCACTCAATCCCATTGGGGGAAAGTAATATGCAATGACGAGAACCCTTCGCGGAGCGATATCGTTCAGGACCATTTCTTATATTGTCATGAATTCTTTGGGAGCTGTATTTAGTACCTCGCAACCACCGGCAGATAATACTACATCGTCTTCGATTCTTACACCCCCAAATCCCGGTATGTATATACCGGGTTCAATTGTCACCACGCTCCCTGCCAGCAATGACTCTTTGTTGAGCCAGGAAATGCGAGGGAGTTCATGAACTTGAAGTCCAAGGCCATGGCCCAATGAATGCGTAAAGTATCGACCGTACCCTTCAGCTTTAATACGTTTGCGTGCAACATTATCGAGGTCTCTTGCAGAAATTTGAGCTTTAGCAAAGGCAATAGCCTCGAGCTGGGCGTTTAACACAACATCATAAATCTCTCTTGCCCGTCGCGGTGTTTTCCCGATTGCCATAGTGCGCGTAATATCGGAATTGTATCCAGCTACAGTGCAACCAAAATCCAACGTCACCATTTCTCCACGCTTGATGCGTTTTTCCGTCGCCCCAGCGTGCGGCAGGGCTCCGCGCACACCGCTGGCAACAATCGGTTCAAAAGCGTCCTGGTCTGCTCCATTGCGTTTGTGTAGGTAGGAAATTTCTGCAGCGACTTCGCGTTCCTGAACGCCCGGTCGAAGCATGGGGAGTATGTCGCTGAAAACTGAATCTGAAATGGAGACCGCTTTTCTAATCCTTGTTAATTCTTCGGCATCTTTTACTTGCACAAGCGATTCAACAATGTCATGCGTAGGAACGAACGCCGTCGAGGCAAAAAGCTTCTTGAGCAAACGATACTGAGCGTATGTCGTATGATGCGATTCAAAGCCAACCCTCTTGCACTTGTTCAGAAGTCTGTGGTGAGCAGCTTCTTCAAAAAGTCCCCGCGTTGTGATCAAACGCCGGGCTCCGCCCACCTCTGTTTTGCTCTGAAGAGAGTACCGCGTATCACTCAGAAACTGAACTTTCGTCTGGGTGACGATGCATAATGCGCTGGAACCAGAGAAGTTCGTTAGATACCTGATGTTAGGAAGCGAAGAAACGATGAGGGCGCCAAGATTTCTTTCTTTCAGCACATTGCGTAGGCGTGCGATCCTGTGTCGAGTCATCGAAGGCTGTTCAAGATCAGAGGTGGTAGTTCGGAGCTTCTTTTGTAATGGAAACATCATGCGGGTGGCTTTCGCGCAGCACCGCGTCAGTCATTCGAACGAATCTGCCATTTGTTTTGAGGCTGCCAATTGTGCGGGCACCACAGTATCCCATTGCCGCCCGGAGCCCCCCAACCATCTGATACACAGTATCTTCCAACGGACCCTTATACGGAACGCGACCCTCGATCCCTTCGGGTACCAGTTTTTGAAGATCGTCCTCTGCATCCTGAAAATACCGATCCTTACTTCCATGCTTCATGGCCTCAATGGATCCCATACCGCGGTATATTTTGTAACTCCTCCCTTCATACAGCACTTTCTCTCCGGGGCTTTCATTCACTCCGGCAAACAGCCCGCCAATCATTACCGAATCCGCCCCGGCAGCAATCGCTTTTGCGATGTCACCAGTTTGCTTGATACCGCCATCCGCTATGACAGGAATACGATGCTTCGCCGCAATTTTTGAGCATTCAAGAATTGCGGTCACCTGTGGTACTCCGACTCCGGCTACAACGCGTGTCGTACAAATTGAGCCGGGGCCTATCCCAACTTTCACGGCATCAACACCCAACCCGATAAGGTCCTTTGTGGCCTCTGCCGTTCCCACATTTCCTGCAACGAGTTCTAATCTCGGAAACTGCTTTCGAAGCAACCGAACCATTTCAAGGACTCCGCGGGAATGTCCATGTGCAGTATCAACAATAATCAAATCCACGCCTGCATTGATAAGAGCCTTTACCCGATCCTCCGTATCTGAAGTAACTCCGACGGCCGCGCCGACTCGCAAGCGACCATGTTCATCCTTGGAAGCATGGGGGTATTTTTTTTTCTTCTGAATGTCTTTAAATGTGATGAGTCCATGCAACACGCCGTGTTTGTCAACCACCGGCAGTTTTTCAATCTTATGCTTCTGCAAGATGCGCTCTGCCTGTTCAAGCTTGGTGCCCAAGGGAGCAGTCACAAGGTTTTCTTTTGTCATGATCTTGGAGACTAGTTGACCCTCGTCCGGCTCGAAGCGCAAGTCACGGTTTGTGATTATTCCAATGAGTGTATTGGCATCATCAACCACGGGTATCCCGGAAATCCTGTACTTGTTCATAAGGATCAACACGTCACGCACGGTCTGGTCCGCTCTTGCGGTAATCGGATGAAGGATCATCCCACTTTCAGAGCGCTTCACGCGATCAACTTCCTCCACCTGACGGGCAATCAGCATGTTTTTGTGCAAAATGCCAATCCCCCCTTCACGGGCCATGGCAATGGCCATTTCGGATTCAGTGACCGTATCCATCGCTGCACTAACCAAGGGAATATTGAGTTCGATGTTGCGCGTAAGCTTCGTTCGAATACTTACTTCGCGGGGAAGGACGTCGGATTTTGCAGGGACAAGTAATACATCGTCGTATGTCAGCGCTTCGCCAATAACTTTGGTCTTCGACACGGTGTCCACTTAAGAAGGGGTGTTATTACGTATACGCCGGGATTCCTGTGATATCTTCACCAACAATGAGTGTGTGCATTTCATGCGTCCCCTCATACGTGATCACTGACTCGAGGTTTGCCGCATGGCGCATTACCGGATATTCGTCGAGAATGCCGTTTGCGCCAAGTATGCCCCGTGCCTCCCTGGCAATTGCGAGAGCATGGTACACATTGTTCATTTTCGCCATTGAGATTTGCTGGAATCGGACTTTCCCTGAATCCTTCAACCTCCCGAGCTGTACACATAACAGCTGGGCTTTGGTGATCTCAGTTACCATGTGAACCAGACGGGCCTGCGTCAACTGGAACGATGCAATCGGCTTGTCAAATTGGATGCGCGACTTGGCGTAGTTCAATGCTGAATCATAACACGCCATCGCTGCACCGATAGCACCCCAGGCAATTCCGTACCGTGCCTGGCTGAGACACGACAATGGGAGTTTCAGGCCATTACCACCGGGAAGAACGTTCTCTTTGGGGATATGGACATCCTGAAGAATCAATTCCGATGTAACGGATGCACGGAGAGAGTGCTTCCCTTTCATTTCCGGTGCGGAGAAACCCTTTGTCCCCTTTTCCACCAGAAAGCCATGAACTACTCCATTCAACTTAGCCCACACAACCGCAACATCTGCAAGAGTACCGTTCGTAATCCACATTTTCGCGCCGTTGAGAACATATCCATCGTTGGTTTCTGCAGCTCGTGTAATCATCCCTCCTGGATTCGAGCCGTAGTCGGGTTCCGTTAGTCCAAAGCAACCGATCTTTTCGCCTTTGGCGAGTTTGGGAAGCCAGTGGTTCTTTTGTTTTTCCGAGCCATATGCAAAAATTGGATACATTACAAGTGCGCTTTGGACAGATGCAAAGCTGCGCACTCCGCTATCACCCCGCTCAAGCTCCTGCATCACCAAACCATAAGCCACGTTATTCATTTCCGCGCAACCATATGTTGCAGGAAGTGTGGCACCAAACAGGCCAAGCTTTGCCATCTTCTCAACCAAGTCCATGGGAAAAGTCCCGGCGCGGTTATGCTTTTCAATAATTGGAATAACATTATCATCAACAAATTCCCGTACTGTGTTGCGTACAAGGATTTCATCTTCAGCCAAAAGAGAATCGACGTTATAGTAATCTACACCCTGAAATCTTACCATGTCGCTTTGTTGAATGCAGTTTGATGGAAAAAAGCCCTGTCCATGAAAAGCAACACAGGGCGAGGAAAGTACTCAATTTGTGTGTAAAATGAACGAAAAATATGCCTTAAAGTCAAGGTAAGTGCTTGCACTAATAGAGAAAAGCCGAAAAAGGTGGTCAACCTTATCCGGCTTTCCGAGGAGAGATGTGTTGATACTGGTCAGT
>JBGPGQ010000072.1:0-11486 GCA_041483995.1 Bacteroidota bacterium | reverse complement strand
GGATGAGCCTTTGGCTCAAAAGAGAATTTCGGAATCGCCCGTCTGTTTTGGACGAGGGCGGATAGGATTCACCACTGGTAGGTCAGACATTCCTGTCTGACCACAAAGGACAACGGTGATGTCTCAGCGGACTGGCAAGAATGCCTGTCCTACCGGTGATGGATCGGTGAAGAATCTCTCATTGATCAGATTCTTCGAGCCGACAAACAACATCGGATCTCAGAATGACATTAGCATGAATCAGAAACACAATCATAAGGATAGATGAATTCTGAACGTGCAAAAATCTGGGCCGGCTACTGTGCCATCAGTTTTATCTGGGGGTCAACGTGGCTTGCGATCAAGATCGGTATGCAAAGTGTTCCACCGTTTCTCGCGGTCGGGATTCGTTTCGCAATTGCGTCCGCAATCCTTTTTGTCATCGTCAAGGTCAGAAAGGTTCCTGTTCCGTTTACTGCGGAGGCAAAAAAGCTGTACGCTGCGCTTGCGTTGCTTTCCTACACGATCCCGTTTGCGCTCGTCTATTGGTCGGAGCAGTTTATACCAAGCGGATTGGGTAGCGTTTTGTTTTCTGTATTTCCATTTGCCGTTGCGGTATTGTCTCACTTGTTTCTCAAGGATGAGCGTCTTAACGCATTCAAGGTCGTAGGCATTGTTTTCGGGTTCGTCGGATTGCTTATCATATTTTCAGGTGATTTGCATTGGACGGATTCAAGGGGGACTCTCGGCATGTTTGCAATGCTGCTGGTGGCGCTTGCGCAGGCGAGTGCTACCATCTTTGTCAAAAAGCATGGCCACGCTGTGAGTTCTTTTGCTTTGAATCTTGTCGGAATGTCGATTGGAAGCGTTGCCTTGTTGACATTAGGCTTTGCAACCGAGTCGCTTGGTTCCATCGTTTGGGATAGAGCGGCTGTCGGTTCTATTTTGTATCTTGCAGTTGTGGGCTCGGTGGTTGCTTTTGTGACGTACTATTGGCTGTTGAAAAGGGTGGAGGCTGTGTATTTATCGCTCACAAGTTTCATCAATCCAATTGTTGCTTTGGCGCTTGGCGCACTTGTGCTGAATGAGATTCTTGAGGTATCAATGTTCGTCGGTTCGGGGTTTGTGCTTCTTGGGATTTTGATTGCGAATGGAAAGTATTTGCTCGGAAAAATTACTCGAACAACATAAAGGGTTGACTTGCCTCTAAGGCGCGAAAGGGCCAGGATATGTTGGATAATAATGCTTGCACTGTTTGCAAGCACATTGTCAGCGCAGACATTTGGCAAGCAGGGGAGCTTTGGTCAGGATATCGCCGCGTACGATGGGCCCCAGCCGTTTGACATGCTGCACTACAGGTTGGATGTTTCTCTTGCGCTTCTCACCGACGCGTTGCAAGGAAAATCAACAATCACCATGAGGCTCAAGTCTGCAATTGACTCCGTTGTGCTAAATGCAGTCGGCCTCCAGTTTGATACAGTGCGTGTTGATGGAGTGGCAAAGAATATCAGCATGAACACCGCTTCCGAAACGTTCACGATTCTTTTGGGTGGTACACGCAATCCCGGCGACACATTACACATTGAGATTGCATACCAGAGGATCTCCAACTATCCGCGTCCCGGTGGACGGGTGGGCTATAATTTCTTTCGCGACACGCTCGGCTTGCCTTCCAATCTTGGATACACTTTCTCAGAGCCGTCCATTGCAAGATTCTGGATGCCTTGCTATGACGAGCCATGGGAGAAGGCATCTGCTGAGATGAACATCACTGTACCGGCCGGTTATGTTGCAGCTTCCAACGGTAAGCTGGTGGGTGTAACAAACAACGGAAACGGCACAGTTACCTGGGGGTGGAAGGAGGATCATCAGATCGCAACGTATCTGATGTGTATGACGGCGACCGTCTTTACAATTTCCTCAATTCCGTACGTTACTGCTACCAACGACACAATCCCTCTGCAATATTACGCATGGAATGCCGATTCTGTTGCCTGCGCAAACTATCTTCCGACTGTTCATCAAATGGTCAGTGCGTACGCGGGTTTCTATGGCGAGTATCCGTTCGACAAATACGGAATGACCGTGGTTGTTCCATTCCAATACCTCGGCATGGAGCACCAGTCAATAACAACGTTGAACAGATACGGCAGTACAAGCGAGCGTGTTGTGTCGCACGAGTTAGCCCATCAATGGTGGGGCGATTTGGTAACATGTGGCACGTGGGCGGATATCTGGCTCAATGAGAGCTTTGCGACGTACAGCGAGGCTCTCTGGAAACAGCATCTCGGTGGTCTTCCCGGGTTGAAGAACTACATGAAAGATTCCGTGGAACATTTTTTCTTCGGATCGTGGCAGGGTGCGGTCTATGATCCCGTTGGGCAAGGGTTCAATTTGTTTGATGACCTGGTGTATGGCAAAGGTGCGTGGGTGTTGCACACACTGCGAGGAGTTGTCGGTGATCCGGTGTTCTTTGGAATCCTGCATGCCTATCGTCAGCGTTACTCAGGAAAGAGCGCGATTACATCTGAATTCAAAGCAGTTGCGGATTCTGCCGTCGGAATGGATATGAGCTGGTTCTTTAACGAATGGATTTTTGGTCCCGGCTGGCCAAAGTACGCGTCGTCATTTACATGGGCTGCCGACACCCTCTCGCTGATAATCTATCAGCAACAATTGGCGGCATGGCCAACCTATAAAATGCCAATAACGTTGAGGGCACACCACGGCGGAGGAGCTACCGATTTTGTTGTATGGGATAGTCTGCGGGCGCAATCCTTCCGGTTTCCTCTCTCCGTCCAGCCTGATAGCATAACGATCGATCCGGATGGATGGATTTTAAAACAAATCGTTCCGCCGCCGAGTGGAGTTGATGAAAGGCAGACGGCATCATCATTTCAACTGTTTCAGAATTTTCCGAACCCTTTTAATCCTGCCACCACAATTGAATATTCTCTTCCGGAAGCCGGCCACGTATCATTGAAAGTGTTCGACATGCTCGGAAAGGAAGTGGCGACACTTGTACATGAGCATCAGCAGGCGGGTGGACATGTCATTCCATTCGACGGAGCAGGCCTCTCTTCTGGTGTATATGTATACAGAATTACAGTCGGCAGCACGACCTTCTCCAGAAAAATGACCCTCATGAAATAATCTCCAAAGGCAATCATGTACAAACGCTTGACTCATATCGGCATTGCGGTAAAGAGTATCGATAAATCCTCAGAGCTTTTCTCGAAGCTTTTTGGGATAAAGCAAGGACACTCTGAAGAAGTGAATGATCAGAAAGTAAGGGCTGCGTTCTTCAAGATCGGCGAGTCGGGCATTGAGCTGCTTGAGCCCACCGGCCCGGATTCCACGATCGCCCGCTTCATCGAGAAAAAAGGTGAAGGCGTGCATCATCTCTCGTTTGAAGTTGACGATATTGACGCTGAAATTGCGCGATTGAGGAAGGCAGGCTTCCAGATGATCGATGAGAAAGCACGACCTGGCGCCGATGGTTACAGGATCGCATTCCTTCATCCGAAATCAACAAACGACATACTGATTGAGATTAGCCAGAAGATGTGATGGAGTACCAGCCGCTTCATATAAAAATCACAAAGGAAGATATTACGCTTCCAGAGAAACTGGAAAATCTTCCGACCGGTCCGGGTGTGTACCAGCACAAGGATGCCGAAGGTAAAGTTCTCTATGTCGGCAAGGCGAAGAATCTGCGCAGTCGAGTGCGGCAGTATTTTCAAAAATCACGCAACGCAGACCCCCGCATCGATGTGATGGTTTCAAAGGCCACCGACCTTGAAATCATCGTTGCCGACTCCGAAGTGGAAGCACTTATCCTCGAAGCAAATCTCATCAAAAGGCTCAAGCCGCGGTACAACGTCAATTTCAAGGACGACAAGAGCTATCCATACATCGTGATCACTCATGAGCCGTATCCGCGTGTCTTCGTGACCCGGAGGATTATTAGGGACGGCTCCCGCTACTTCGGCCCATATACTGACGTCAAGAATGTTCGCGCTGCGCTCAAGTCGATCCGTGATATTTTTATGATCCGTAGTTGCAATTTCTTTATTGATGACGAAGCCATCAAGAAGCGCAAAATCAAAGTATGTCTTGACTATCATATTAAGAAATGTGAAGGGCCTTGCGAAGGATTGGTGTCTCGGGAGAAATACAATGCGATGATTGACCAGGTTGCCTCGCTTCTCCAGGGCAAAACGGAATCGTTGATCCAATTGTTGCGGCAGGAGATGGAACGATTGGCCGGACAAATGAAGTTCGAAGACGCTGCCACAATCCGTGACCGCATCAAAGGCCTTCAGGCGTACAGCGAGAAACAGAAAGCAGTCGATCTCGATCAGATCGACCGTGATATTTTTGCATTTGCCTCTGAAGGGGATGATGCATGTGGCGTTGTTTTCAAAATCAGGGACGGCAAAATGATCGGTCGACAGCATTACTATATGGGGAACGTGGATCAGAAACCCGAGGGTGAGATTGTTGAAACACTGCTGCAGCAGTATTACCTGGAAGCAGACTATATCCCGGAGGAGATATTTATTTCCTTCCCCATTGAGGATGCCGAAGCAGTCCAGCAGTGGCTGACCGAGAAACGTGGAAAGAAAGTAACGCTACGTTGTCCGACAGATGGAGAAGAAGCAAAGCTCGTGCGTCTTTCGCGAAGCAACGCGCAGTTTCTTCTGGATGAGCTCAAGCTGCAAAAGATGAAAAGAGCCGATTTTGTTCCGCATGCCGTGAAGGCGCTTCAACGCGACCTGCGGCTTGAAAAGCTCCCCCGCACGATTGAGTGTTTTGATATCTCCAATACTCAGGGAACAGATTCGGTTGCTTCCATGGTCGTTTTTGTGGATGGAAAACCAAAAAAAAGCGAGTATCGAAAATTCAAGATTCAGTCAGTCGATGGTCCAAATGATTTTGCCAGCATGCGTGAGGTGACAGAACGGCGTTACTCACGGTTACTCGAAGAACATGGAGAGTTTCCCGATCTCATCATGGTGGATGGGGGAAAGGGTCAACTTTCCAGTGCTGTAGAAGTGTTAACAAAGCTTGGTCTTGAAGGTCAGCCCATCATAGGACTTGCAAAGCGATTGGAAGAGGTCTTCCTACCTGATAAAACCGAGCCTGAGCTTATGCCAAAGAGCTCATCGGGACTGCGGTTGTTACAGCAGGTGCGCGACGAAGCACACCGGTTTGCAATTACTTTTCATCGCTCACTTCGCGCTAAACGCACGCTGACCACAGAGCTTGATCTTATCGAAGGGATTGGGAAGAAACGGGCAAAGGAACTTCTTGAAGTCTTTGGCTCTGTACAAGGAGTGAAGTTTGCAACGAGTGAGCAACTTGCTGAGATTGTTGGGGAAAAGGTGGCCGGCAAGATCGTTGACTATTTTTCACTCTCAGAGACGGAAAAAGAGACCACAAGCCAATAGCAACTGGGCACTTGTTTTCATCGGAATAATAACTCGCACGGTAAAAGAAAGGCACATGAGTAAAATGAGCAGAGGTGACCTCGCACATCTGGCCCAAAAAGAGGTTGACAGTAAGGTAGAGTTTGGCTATTCTTCAATTGGATCTCATACCACTCAACAAGCGTTCAGGTTAGTATGAAACTCAAACAATTGCATGGACATCAGCTATTGTCTGTGATGGCTCGCGAGAGCTTTGCAAGGATGTCATTCAATGATCTTGCCAACGCGAGGTTTGCCTTGCAGAGATGCCTTCCGAATCACCTTGTAGCGCGAGAGGGTGACCGGCTTGTTGTTACCACAAAGGATAAGGCATTTCGCGTTGCCGAATTCAAAGCTGTTGAAAATTCCGGCGGCGGGATTTTTTTCTAAGCTGATTTTCCTGTATCTCCTTCTTGTTACCACCCCCTTGATTCTACCCGCTGCGGCCAGAACATAACACTCATCTTATCGGGTAATATCCGATTCGTCAGAATTCGTTGGGATTTTTTGTGCTGTCTCCCATCTCGATTTTTGTTTCCTCGTCCCGCAGACTCGCCAGCTTCTTGCTCGTGTATTTCATCGAAAGCTTGATTGTTCCATTCTCGCTGACAAGAAAAAGCCAGATGTCTGTTTTTGGCGTTGTCCATTGAGTAGCAAAAGCAACATGACCTAATCGTACCGCAATCCCAATTTTCTCAGCATCATTTTTGTATTGATCGTTTTTCCATGTGGTTTCATCAAGCACAGGGCGGCTATATTTCTCGGAGACTGTTTCTTTCAAGGTGCGGTAATCATTGATATAGGAGATGTTATTGCTATAATCTATTTTGAAGAAGTAGTGACAGCCTACGAGCTGGTCCTTCACGAATAGATACACAATCTGGCATGGCTGCCCATTCACCGTGCCATCGTAGGATAGCATTTTTGCCCCATCAATAATGAGTCGAGCGTTTTCCACCAACTTTACCTGATCCTTGCTCATACCCCAATTCGTGGAGCGAAAGTCAGGCTCATTTTCTTTCTGCGAACAAGAAGAAAAGATGTTGCACAGCGTTATGGTAAGCAGTATTGTTTTCAGGTTCATCATCAACTTCACAAATTGTTGGAGAAATGCTGCCCGGGGAGCGGCGCATGCAACGCTTGGTGGGGGTCTCTCCGTCACGGAGCCGAAGCAAGCTAAAGAAATCCAACACAATCTGCAAGTGACTTGAACGATGTAAGGAATGATCATGCAAATGTTATGCATGAATCGGATACATGAAATGACTTGATTGAGTTGGCAGGGTTTCTTATCTTTAGTCCACACAAACCGTTGAACGGACGCTTAGCTCAGTTGGTTCAGAGCGTACGCCTCACACGCGTAAGGTCGCTGGTTCGACCCCAGCAGCGTCCACAGAAAAAAGTCGCTGATTCCAGCCTTGTTCGTTTGGACAGCTTCGCAAAACAAGAAGCCCGATGACACTTGCCATCGGGCTTTGGTTTTCCAGGGAAACGTTCCACTACTATTATCTAAACGACCGAAGCCTGCCCTCACCAGAGAATGTCTGGGTTTATCGTGGTCATGGCCCAGTTGGCGCTTGGAGGCTATATTCTTTCATTTTGGCGTGAAGAGTTGTCCGACCAATCTGTAACACCTTGGCTGCTTTGGAAATATTCCAGTCAAGTTCGCCTAGGACTGCCAACACATGCAGCTTCTCCGCTCCTTTCAATGAAAGCAGAGACCCATTTGCCCTGTACAAAGTTCCAGACGTTTGAGCGTTGCGCAAGTCAATCCCCAAATCCCGAATTTCAATGCGGTCGGTTTGCGAAACAGTGAGTGCACGTTGGATGGTTGATTGCAATTCACGTACATTGCCCGGCCAGGGATACCGTTCAAGTACCTGGGTTGCTTCCGGGGAAATGGACAGACCAGGACGTTTGAGGGAATACTTTTGAAGAAAATATTCCACGAGTAGGGGAATATCGGCTGGCCGCTCTCGCAAAGGAGGAATTTCTATTTTCATAGCGTTAAGGCGATACCAAAGGTCGTTGCGAAATCGGTCAGCTTTTATTTCTTCGGGAAGATTCTTGTTTGTTGCCGCGATAATTCGGACATCCACTGCTCGAGTTTCCGTGTCTCCGACTCTTCGAAACGTTTTCGTTTCAACAAATTTCAATATTTTCTGTTGAAACGTGAGATCAACATGACCAATCTCATCGAGAAAAAGTGTCCCACCCTGGGCAAGTTCGACTAATCCTTCCTTTGTTTGATCTGCGCCGGTGAACGCTCCCTTTTCGTGTCCGAAGATCTCAGATTCAATGAGACTATTGGGAATGACGCCACAGTCAACAACAAGAAACGGCCGGTCACGCCTGCTGCTATGTCGATGGATGAAATTTGCAAGAACATCCTTTCCCGAACCCGTTTCACCAAGAAGAAGAATGAGCGAGTCGTTTTCTGCAAAAAGCTTTGCCTGATCAAGTATTGCAAGCCACTCGGGGCTCCCTCCAATAATAGAATCATCGGGGTTGGAAAACGCCTTTGATCTTTCGACAATGCTCGCTTTGTTCTTCAAGACACGGTATTCGACCGCACGATCAACTGCGACGAGCAATTCCTCCGGCATGCATGGTTTTGTGAGATAGTCATATGCACCCCTCTTCATGGCTTCAACCGCCAGACGCACATCTTTTGATCCGGTCAAAATAATTACAGGAGTGGAAGCTGCCTGTGCGGTTATGTGTGACAGCACTTCCATACCGCTCACCCTGGGAAGTTCCATATCAAGCAATACAACATCGAACATGGTCTTGTTGACGATGTTGATCGCTGAGGTGCCATCAAAGGCTATCTGGATTTCTGTTGTAAGAGTGGATAATACGGTTACAAGCATTTCCCGGTATGCTTGATCATCATCCACAATAAGGATTTTCGATACTGTCGCTGGCTTCATTTTACTCGTCGTTGTCATCCGTGTTTAAATTTGACGGAACAACGTATAGTTTAAATATATACATTGACATCGTAAATTCAAAGCTAATATTCTCTAAGATATTGCGTAAAGGCCGTTTGGGATTGAGATTGCGAGAGGATAAAAGAACGATCTTACTCGTAGATGACGAAGAACCCCAGCTGGTACTGGTAAAAACATCGCTGGAAGACTCTGGGTATGATATTCTTGTTGCAAGGAACGGGGTAGAAGTGGTGGAAATACTCAAAAAGCCCAGTGCTGAATTACACTTGTTCGCTGGCTTGGGGTGGGAGGCCTTCCTTAAATATTGATGAAGGAAATCGATCCGAAGATCGAAGTAATAGTCAACAGGAAATGTTGACGCGAAATTGCGATCCAACATGCTTAAGACAGGGGGAAAGACTTTCTAGAAAAGCCCTACACCGAAGATACTACTGAAGAAAGTAAGGGTTGTCTTGGATAGCCTGAAGTCATCCTGATCGGACGTCAAAGATGTGGTCTTGCTTTTCAAGAAACAGATGTCAGCTTGGAAGAAATCCTTGGTGCAATGAAACATTTCTGGTTGTTGAGCAAGAAAACGTGTTGTCCTTCTTGGCGACCTTCCGGTCTCTCCATCAGTCCCCGTCTCCCACTCAAATGAAATTGCTCCATTTCCGCACACACCGTTCAAATTCTGAACAGTCACTGGGACTGCAACATCTTTGATTCAAATAAAGGGGAGAGTATTAAGCGGATTAAGCACCTTTTTGGAGGCATCCTCAGGCATGCGCTTTGCCGATAGTAGATGTGCAACTCGGAAATAGGGTTGACTAATATGCGCTTACATGAGCTATGTGAAGGAATCAAGTGATGAGAAAATTTTTTTTACTTATTGGAATTGCACCGGTCCTCTTACTGCCTATAGAGGCCTGCAGCCAAACAGATGATGCTGGATTGAACGTCTTTGGGTATTTTCAGGCGACATTCGAACACAATGCATCGAATTCAGGTCGTAGCAACAGACCATTCAACAGCTTCTCTCTCCAGCAACTCGATCTCATGGCCTCGCATGAGTTCACACCCAAGATCAGTGCGTTCGTCAATTTTGAATTGACGAACACATATTCTTCAGGAAAGGGTTGGGGGTCATTTAGTATTCAGGAGGCCTGGGTGAAGTATCGTTTTTCGAACGAACTTAACGCGAAAGCTGGGCTATTGGTACCCATCTTCAATAATCTAAATGAGATCAAGAACCGAACGCCCTTGCTCCCTTACATTTTTAGACCTTTTGTGTACGAAGCATCAATCACGGATGTTTTTCCGGTAAACGAGTTGGTGCCTGAACAGGCATTTCTTCAAATGTACGGGTTTGAGCCCATTGGCGAAGCGAAATTTGATTATGCAATGTACGTCGGAAACGGTGACCAACAATACACGAATGCCAGCGAAAGCAATTACTTCGCCCGTGGGGCAGACACGACGTTGTTCAAGATGGTTGGGGGCCGCGTTGGAGTTCAAACGGGACATGTTAAGGCAGGAGTCTCGATGACTACTGATAAGGAAAACGGCACCTCGCTAGGTCTCGGTTCAGTACCGCGGCACAGGTTCGGAGCAGACTTCTCATTTGAAGTTTCGGGGTTGTCCGGTGAATTCGAGATGATTGCTGTGCACCATGCAATGACACCAGAGCAGACCACAACGCTGGCTGTCGTGGCAAGCATGAATCCTGCTTTTGGCTTGGGCACGAATCTCGACAAATACTTCTACTACGGTTTGTTGAGCTATGACATCAATGAACAGTTCTTCGGTTATGCTGGGTACAACTACCTCAGAGACCGGTCCCTTGCATCTCTTGACTACGGGCTTCAGGGATATACCCTGGGAGGCGGATTCAGAGCACATAGTCGGGTAGTGGTAAAAGGACAGTACATGCACTTCAGGCTTCGGAATAACCCGTTCCTTGTTTTTCGTGAGGACCATTTCATAGTTGCTATCAGCGTATTCTTTTGAGGCCACCAATGAGAACCCGAAAAAATGGGGATGGAATATTGTACGTTGTACTAAAGACAGCATTTCTGCTCTTGATTCTGAGTTCAGTGTCTTTGGCCCAAGTAGCGGTGATTGTTAACAAGTCTGTTCCGATCAAATCGGCTGATGCTTCTACGATTTTTGACATTTACAGCTTGAACGCGAAGGAGTGGTCAGATGGTACACCAATCATTGTTGTGGTGATGAAGAGTAGTGAGGACACGGCACAGAAGTTCTACCAGTACATCGGCAAACGTCCATTGGAGATGAAAAAACTCTGGATGCGCGCTCAGCTCTCGGGAGAAGGCAAGGCGCCCGTTGCATTCGGCTCAGACGAAGATGTTGTGGCGAAAGTTGCCTCTACGCCTGGAGCCATTGGCTTTGTTCGCAAGCTGAGGGCTGATAGTAGTGTGAAAACGATCTTGATTATTGAATAACGACGATACTATTGATAGGCCCGGAAGCGAATGAACCTTCTTGCGTTTTTCAAAACGCCATATAGCACGAGGCTTTGGTCGTTTGCTTTTCCGTGGCTGGCCACTGTTATTTTTGTCTTCCTCTATTTCCCAGCGAAGCAGAAGTCATCAATTCTGACATCCACAAAGCGCGAAGTTGCTACGCTGAGCGAGATGCTCGCGTTCTCTGTGAGTGAAGGCATGGACGAAAACAACTTTGAACTCATCCAAACCGCATTTGATTGGTCAAAGCGTGACACGGACATCGTATTTGTTTCAATCCTGGATGAACGGGATAGCGTCATTTTTGAGTACAACCCCCACCAAAGGCAAGTTGACAGAGCAAGCTTGCTGAAGCAACCGGGAGTCATTTCTGGAGCTGAGATCGTTCTCGCGGTTAAGCCTATCAAAAGCCCAAATCAGAACCATTACTCCGGCTCAATAATTCTCATGCACTCGCTCGAGGCTGCAAATGCTCAAATACGAACCGAACGACTTATTTCGATCCTGGTAACTTTGATCATGTGCGGCGTTGGTCTATGGGGTATTATAATCCTTACGCGACAGACCAGGGTCCTCTCGTTGGAAGTACGAGAGCGTAGACGCATCGAAGAAAACCTCAT
>JBGPGQ010000071.1:0-11489 GCA_041483995.1 Bacteroidota bacterium | reverse complement strand
TTGAAAGATGTCATTGGAACGTTCAAAGAGCGTCATCCGAATGCGGCAGCATGGAAAATGCCCACTCCACGCTTCTAATCAAAGGAACTCGCTTCCTTAGGAACTCAAGCTCCTTGAGCAGCTACGTCGATTCGCTAACTGTGGCTCTACGTCTTTGAAGAAATGAGAAGATTCGAGAAACTTGGTGGGGACTTGTCTCTAATGAGTTGGAATGGAACGTTTGAGGAAAGTTCCTCTTGCGGTGGAGAACTGAGGATTAGAATACAATCAATGCGAAGACCGGCATCAAAAACAAAAGGCGGCGGGGCGTTGTTCTTGTCGAATGATTCCCAAGTGAGCGTTGGGGCTGAAACAGAACAGGTGGTCGCAGGTTTCGGATTGTTCGATTCATACTCATCATCGAACAGCTCGACCTGGAACGCAAAGTAATTGGATGCAAGTACTAGTGCAGTGAATCCATGGACAAATGAACGTCTGATATTGCGAACTGAGGCTTGCACGATCTAATGAAAAATAGTTGTTTGGGAAACAAAAAGAGATGCGAACAAACTGTGGTTCAAGATACCCACAGGAACATTCAAAGGCAAGTCATTTTCCAAAAAGGCTTTCTAGTTCAATTTGATGGATGTGGAGATGCTTGGGCGCCATAGGAAGGTTTTATCTAACCAGCAGCATAGACTTGGTAGTGCTATGTCCCTCCGACGATAGTTTATAGAAATAAATGCCGCTCGCAAGATTCAGGCTCTCGGTATTGAAGACCACTTCATGTGCTCCTGCTAGCTGACGCTCCCGTACCAGATGAGAAACTTGCTTTCCATTAACATCAAATACCTGCAAGTTGACAAAGCCACTCTGCGCCAAGGCGTACTCGATGGTCGTCGACGGATTGAATGGGTTGGGGTAGTTTTGCTTGAGCTCAATAGCGATTGGTATCGAGGGGTTTTCAAAACTCACAGCTAGGGTCGTGATATCGATTGAGGTTGACCATACCTGATAGGTTCCCGAAAAATCATCCATCCAGAATGGATAGAGTTTCTTCCCAACCGAAGCGATCGCAATATGGTCTCCCTGATAGCCAGATGGGAAACCGGCAATTGGTTTCGGTCTGAACCTGTGGTCGCTGATCACTCTTTCACTCCATGTAGTGCCGCCATCAACAGAACGAGTGAGAACGATCTCAGCAGAGTCAGATGACGTATTCCTGTCATCGTAATAAATAATATCGATCCCGCCCTGGTAGTCGATGTCGATCGCCGGAAAATATTGAATCTTACCATTGTTGAGTGCATCCTGATTTACGCGAGTGCCGCTGGACCATGTAACTCCGTCATCTGTTGAACGATGAAGAACAATATCCGGATCTGTGCCAGCAGGAGCAAGCGCTTTCTCTGTGGTCACGGCATAAATCCATCCAGTGTGAGGACCGCCGCTCCGGTCAACTTCAATCTGCGGCAACCCGTTAACAAGAATATTACTCTTGTCTGGAAGTGTTCCCTTGATTCCATTCATATCGTATGCGTTTTGTGTAGTCTGCCAGTTCACTCCTCCATCGCTTGAAGATGCGAAGCCCACAAAATCCTCTATAAAGGGAAACGTACTGGAGAGTCCACTCCAACAAACATAGACCTTTCCGTTGAGTCCTACACTGACGAATGATCCTGAGCACCTGGAAGGCGGGGTTCCGTTGATGGCTGCAGGCGTGCTCCAGCTCTGCCCGCCGTTCGTGGAATAAGACGCAAGTACCGAATACGGCGTGCCAATAATTGCCCATGCCGCGTACACTCTTCCGTAAAATGGGCTGCCTGGATTATTGTCAATTGCCGTCGTCTGACCTTTGTCGTCTGGCGGTTGATTTGATTGAGAGAAGATCGTATAGGCATTTGACCAATTCACGCCAAGGTTGGTAGAGAAATGACTATACATGCCAACAAAGACCGAGCCAATATGTGTAAGAATCAACCCACCGCTCGGATGAACTGCAATTCCCGGATCGCCGCCATGATTCAAAATGTTAGCACCTTTGCATGTGTCTGACCCGGACCAGCTCAAGCCACCGTCTGTAGTCACGTACACACCTTCGCTCTGAAAACCGCCATTAGTATTGATGGTCCGCGCGCTTGCAAACATTGTCAGCGGATTTGTCGGATGGATCGCAATCACAGGTTCAGTTTGTGTAATGTTGCTCGGGAAGACTCTATAATTCACAAATGAAGCATGCTGTGAAAAGGAGCTAGAACAAAACGTCATTAGTATCAGTGCAAGTCCAATGGTGTTTTTCATATCTGACAATGTTAGAGTTTGTACGAGATTCTCAACCCGGAATAGACATTGCGCGGCTCACCGGTTTCACGCGATAGTCCATTGAAATCATTTATGTTTACAAACCCGACGTAACGTTTGTCAAAGATGTTGTTCATGCCAAAGTAAAAGGTCGTTCCTACCTGACCAATATCAAAGTTCAACCCTGCCATTGCATTACCATAGAAGTAGCTCGAGACACGTTCGGAGTTTCCGTCGTTTGTGTACATCTCGGCAATGTAGTCACAATCCCACTGTAGCAATCCAGAAACTTCCTTGGAGATATCAAACTCATAGTTCAAAATAAAGTTGAATGTGTGTTTTGGTACTGAGGGCACCGCATTCCCTTTATATGTCACCATTGTGTCACCACCCGGGAGGGGGACTGTAGCCCTGTAGTCGTCGTATCGGAAATGGGTGAATGTATAGTTTGTCGTTAACTCGACCCCTTCAATGGGCTCACTTTTGAAGCCTACTTCGACGCCCTGCCGATTGGTTTTTGCTGCATTTCTAAAATAGGATTCACTCTCGATTACAAAGGGAATGATCTCATTCTTGATTACATACTGAAAGAAAGTGACTTCAAAGAACACTTTTCTCCCGAATGTCGATTCACGGTTAACAAGATTTCCTTTCACTCCCACTTCAAAATTGTACGAAGTCTGTGCGCCAAGGTCCGGATTCAGGGAGTATTTGATGTTGGACGCGAATGGAGAATTTTCAAGCTCACTCAATGCTGGAAAATCATAACTCAAGCCGTAAGAAGTGTACAACGCAATAGAAGGAATAATCTTCAGACTCACCCCAATTTTGGGCGTGAACTTTTGAAATGTCCGGGCGGTATCTTTTTTTGTCGAGTTTGTTAGTATGGATGACTTAAATACCTGTTTGTCGAATCGACCCGAAATGAAGAGATCAAGTCGTTGCTTAATTATGTTTACATGATCTAGAAAATAGAATCCAAGATTGCTCGAGCTAGGATAATATTCTTGTTCGAGCTCCAGGCCTTTTTGCCCGTTCTCTACATTGAAAATAGTGAATGGCCCATTTTGGTATCCATAATCCATCCCAAGAGTCAGGACATTATTTCGTTCAAGGATCTCACACCGGTTCGTAAGGTGAATAAGGGCACCAAGCGAGTACCTGGTCGAAAACGTGAAGATCGGTCGGATTTTCTTCTCCACCTTCTCAAGCTCCTTAATGCCACCATATCCAGTAATTTCGAGTTCATTATTGCTGGCTTCATCGAGAGGCGTCTTTAACCTTACCGCAAGTCTGCCTTTCCACGTTTCGCGTCTAAAATCATTATCAACTGCGAAACTATTGGCTTTAAACGGGTCGCTTTCAAATTCAGCTTGTGTCAACGATCCCGGCGTCCTGACAAAACTCTTTACAAAGTTACCAAGAATTGTGACTGTTGCTCTGCTCAAGTAAGTCTCGTAGACGCCGTTGATGAGGTGCGCGTACTCATTGCTATGTTGACGATATCCGTCGAGATTTCGGTAGTTGTAGGACAGCAGGAATCGTGAATCGCTTCCTTTTAAACCCAGCCGGAATCCATTTTGCCGTAGCCCATACTTGCCGATTTGATTGGAGGAAGAGACATAACTCTCCGGAAAGTAGAGATCGGAAACAAAATTGATCACACCCCCCGGGGCGTTCGCATAGAGCGACGAGAGATTGCCCTTGACGACTTCAACGCCACCGAGAGAAGTAAAATCCACTGCATCGATAACAGTCTCGCCATCGGGCTCGGACTCCGGAATTCCGTCCTGGAGAATTCTCACACCTCTTGCACCGGCATTCGAGCGCGTGCCGAATCCCCGGATGGAAATCCTCAGATCATGGTTTCCATATCGTGATTGTAAAAAGAGGCCTGGTACGTCAGCCAACACATCTTTTGCCGATACTTTCTTGCCGAAGCGCAGCTCTTTTTTGTCTACCTTAAAAACAGAGTACGGAATATCAATGATCCGTTCGGCAGACCTGGTTCCAATAACCGTCACTTCATCCATTTCCAGTTTTAGACTATCTTTGACCTCAGGCACCTGTGAAAACGTAAGATCGGTCATAAAACAAAGAATAACTGCAACATATAATTTCATTTCACTGTCAAGCATTTCGTCGTGTTAAATCTCCCATCGTTGAAGGAGCATTGTGCAATTCTTGAAAGAGGCGCATGTTAAAGTAAGAAAAGTCTGTCAAAATTCCTCTCGAATCCAGATGATCGGTCACAAATACGTGAAAGAGCCAAGTAGGGTCTATTTTATCAAGAGCATCTTCTTCGCAGAGAAATGCGTCTCTTGACTGGACAATGTGCGGGAAGAATACGCACAAAGATAAATCCCGCAAGCCAAGCCGCTGGCATCAAACAAGACTTCATGTAATCCCACGGATTGAATTCCGTCATACAAGGTCTTTATTTCCTTACCCGAGAGATCAAACACTCTCATGGTGACGACACTTCTCTCTTGCAGAATATATCGTATGATAGTTGAGGGATTGAATGGATTGGGATAATTCTGGTACAGTTCGCTATTTGAGGGTATGTCTGTCCAATGAGGGTTGTGCACATCAACCAACTTCGGCTTAAATTTTAGTATTGTGCCTCTTTCTCCGACCATGTATCCGGTTCTTGAATCTGTAAATGCAACATCATACATCGCACTGCTGTCCGGAGAATACATGTCATTCCACGTTCTGCCGGAATCGAGCGAACACATGTATTTTCTCGTAAACCCCAGTGGGGCCCAGGCCTCAGCCTCTGTTCTGAACGATATTGCTCTTGCTTCACCAAAAATCCCGGTGTAATGATAGTCCCACTTCTCTCCCCCATCCGTCGTTTGTATGGTGCTTGCACCAAAATCAAAGTCTCCTCCGACGCACATAACATGCAATGAATCAAAATACCAAAGACCATTGAGAGGTTCCGGATCGACGCCTTGAATTGTCCATCGCTGCCCGAAATCCGTAGTCTTCCAAACAACGCCTGCAATGTCGTAATGACCGCCAATAGCGTACCCATACTGAGGTGAAAAGAATTTGATGTTCCGAATTGTGAAGCCGGAAAAAAGCGATGAATCAATCACCGGTTCAAACCAACTTGAACCACCGTCATTTGTACCAAGCAACACCCCATATTCGCCACCCATCCATCCATGCAATGAATCAAGAAATTCAATTGAGCGAAAGAATTGACCGGGATATCGTGTGTTCTGCCACTCATTGCCGCCATTTGTAGTTTTCAATAGTATGGATCCGGGTGAAGTTGTACTAGCTGTCGGAAGTTCAAATGCCAGCGCCCAACCCAATCGATCATTCAATATATACAAATCAATGATGTTGTCATGAATCTGCGAGTCTTGAAAAAGCCAACTACGACCACCGTCAACTGTCTTGATTATTGTGCCTCCATCCCCCACTACCCACCCTTTCAGACTGTCCAAAAACTGGAGTCTATTGAGATTCGCAGACGTTGGTTTCGCAAGTACTCTCCATTGATTTTGACCGCACATGCGTTGTGAGCCACCAGTACCCAGCAGGAAGAGAATCAATATCTTACAATAGACTGACATTTCATCTATCAATTCATTTAACGAACAATTATTTCAACCCAACATGTTATAGGCAAGCGTGAAGTAGTCACTCTTTTCCAGTGTATGAATTCTGACAACTCCTGCCCGAACAAGAGACACAAGGATACGCGATGCCCGTTGTTCGGAAATATTCACCAGTCCACTGAACTCTTTAGCTGTAATCTTCTCATGAATATCCAGATAACGGAACAGGCGTTTCTCATTCTCTCCGATCTCGATCTTCATTGGTGGGGAATCGGATCGTTCCCCGCGGAGAATTCGTACGACTTCCTTGCTGGCCATTACTGTTTTGTCGTTCACGCGAATAAAGACCTTCGTTTCCTCTTCACCGCTTCCCCGTCCGTTGCTTGCGCCGGAAAAATAATGAGGCTTGTTATCGCTTTCGTATATGTAAGCAGAAATCACGTCGACGCCATCATATGCCACAATATCAATTTGGGGCTCAATTTCAGGAACACAGAACATTAAGCCGGCATGACGAACAAGATCAACCTCGCTCTTTTCGCTTTCGACCCCGACAACGGAACCATCATCATCGACACCAAAAAGAATATGGCCGCCTTTTGTATTAGCAAAGGCTACAAGCGCTCGAGCAATTTTCTCAGGGGTAGACACTTTCCGTTTGAACTCGATCTCAAATCCTTCTCCCTCCTCGATCAGTCGATCGATATCCTTATAATCCATTTTCCTCTTCCTCGTCAAAGTCAGTTGAATCCTCAATAGCAGGTTCGCTGGAACCCCTGGCTGCCATTCGACGAAGCACAATCTCCTTTCGTCGCAACACATACCTGCTGTTGTCGTCAGGTCGGTGGCGTAGCGGACTTGGAATTACGGCAGCCAGACGAGTTGCTTCATCGAATGTGAGACTGCTTGCTGATTTCCCGAAATACGCCTGGGCGGCAGCTCCAATGCCAAAGACCCCTCTTCCCCACTCAATGATATTCAAATAAATCTCCAGAATACGCGCCTTGCTTAGAGTGCGCTCGAGAAGCAATGTAATAATCAGTTCCTTCAATTTCCTCGCTGGGGTTTTCGAGGTTGATAGATACAGATTCTTTGCAAGCTGTTGGGTAATCGTGCTTGCGCCACGCGCTGCACGACGCTCTGTAAAATTTTTCTTCATTGATTCCCGCACTTCGAACCAATCAATGCCAGCATGAGTGAAGAACGTACCATCTTCGGCCACAATCACAGCATCAATAAGGTATTTCGGTAGTTTGGCCAGGGACACCCATTGTTGACGTATCTTCAGCGGTTTTTCATTGTTAGATGCCTCGTTCTCTCGTTGACGCATGAGCGCGGTTTCCGTTGGGTTGCTGGTCCTCAAATCCCTTATACCAAACCATGGGATTGTCAGCAACTCAACTACGAGATACACACCGATGACGATAAGGACAGCTCTGATCTTATGACGCGTGACCCATCGGAGAATTCTTGAGACACGATTAGCAGAAGAGGGTGACTCTGTCAATGTCCGTTTACCCCCCTGTGTGAGAGTCCAAGAACTCCTGCAACATCAGCCGGGCAGCCATCGTATCAACCCTTGATTTCTGCCGTCGTTTCTTTTTTTTCATACCACCATCAATAAATGCTTGCATTGCGTTCACGGAAGAATAGCTTTCATCCCACGTATCAATAGGTACGGGTGACGCCTTTTTGAAGCGTGCGATGAATTCCTCCACCTCGATTGCTTTACCCCGCTTGCCACCATCAGAATCATAGGGCATCCCGACAATTATCTGCACAATGTCTTGGTCCACAATTATTTCGCACAGATGATCAAGAAGCGATTCATCGTTGTGCAAAGTCCCCACTCCCTGGGAAATAATCCGCAACGGGTCACTAACTGACACACCAACTCGCTTCGTGCCATAGTCGACGCCAAGAATGCGCCCCTTTCCCTTCATCATGGTATTTCGAGACTACTCTTCAAACCGTTCAGCGCGGGCAACACCCTTGATTCTTTTGATCCGCTCCAATATCCGGTTGAGATGCTCTGTATCCTTTACATAAAGAATGAATGTACCTTCGAAGAAAGAATCATGAGAATCAAGATTGACGCTTCGTATGTTCGTGTTCAAATACGACGAGATGGCATGTGTAATATCGTTAAGCATTCCTGCTCGGTCTTCGCCGGATATTTTCACTCCTGAAACAAACATGACACCATTGTCCGAAGGCCACTTAACTTCAATGAACCGGTTGTTATCCATTTGCATCATGAATTTTATGTTCTTGCACCCGCGCCTGTGTATTTTGATGCCTTCACCGGTTGTAACAAAGCCCACAACATCATCACCAGGAATGGGATGGCAGCATTTCGCATAATTGTGCATAAAGGTATCTTGAGCTCCGTTCAACACAATGCTGCTTGAAGCACCCCGCGCTGTGGCAATAAATCGATTAAAAAGGCCCTCAATCTTGCCTTCTTCGGTCAGCACACTTTGAGGATGCTTCTGCTCATGAAGGATCATCTCGATGATCTCATCAGCATTGATCTTTTCCTGTCGCAGGCCAAGATAAAATAGTGATGTGTTTTCTATCTTTTTCTCATGAAGAAATTTAATAAGATCGTCTTCGCCAATAGTCAGCTTCACTTTCTTTGTCTTCTTCTCCCATAGTGCCTTTCCCTCGTCAATCGCCTTGCGCTGTTCCTCCTTGACCCATTTACGTATGTGAGACTTTGCCTTGTGAGTAACGACAAATTTTTCCCAATCAGGGTTCGGTGTCTGATTTTTTGACGTGAGGATTTCGACCTGATCTCCACTCTTCAGTACCGTATCAAGAGGAACAATCCGGCCGGTTACCTTCGCAGCTAGACAGTGATCGCCAACTTTCGAGTGGATCTCATACGCAAAATCAACGGGCGTTGAACCTGTGGGGATAATCTTCAGATCGCCTTTCGGGGTAAAGACATAAATCTCGTCCTGATACAGATTCAACTTGAAACTTTCCATCAGTTGGGCTGTAGGCACCTGCCCCTCCGCCGCAGTCTCAAAAATTTCCCGAACCCAACTCACCCAGTTCGAAAGTTCCTCATCGATTGTTGCCACGGAATCTTTGTACATCCAGTGGGCGGCTACTCCTTTTTCGGCAACTTCGTGCATTGAGCGGGTGCGTATTTGGACCTCTACCATCTTGCCATCAGGGCCAACAACTGTTGTATGAATAGACTGGTAGCCATTTTTTTTGGGAACAGAAATATAGTTCTTGAACCTCTCCGGGTTTGGGAGATAGATATCGGCGACCGTTCCATACACTGCAAAGCAATCATTGGTGTCATCCGTGTCAAGGATGATCCTGACAGCAAACAAATCATAGATTTCATCCACCGGCTTATTCTGTTTGGTCATTTTGTTATAGACGCTATAGAGGTGCTTCGGGCGACCGCTGATTTCAAACTTACGCCCTTCTTCGCGCAGTCGCTTCTCTATGGGCTGGGCAAACTTGTTTATGTAGTGTTCACGTTCTCTGCGCCGGGCCTTGATCTCGCGCGCAATCATGTCGTATGCTTCACGGTGAAGGTATTTAAACGAGAGGTCTTCCAGTTCCCATTTGATATTGGCAAGGCCGAACCTGTGCGCGAATGGTGCGTAAATGTCGAGCGTTTCCTTTGCCATTCTCTTTTGCTTTTCGGCTGGGAGATACTCCAACGTTCGCATATTATGAAGCCGATCGGCAAATTTTACAAGCATCACGCGGATGTCGTTCACCATGGAAAGAAGCATTTTCCTGTAGCTCTCGGCTTGCGTAACGTCATGACTCTTGAAGATGTCGGATATCTTTGTTGCTCCGTCTACAATATCGGCAATCGTGTCACCAAATTCAGCTCTGATATCCTTGATCTGATACTCCGTATCCTCCGCCACATCGTGCATCAGGGCGCTGGCAACAGAGACATCATCGAGCGGAATCTCCTTTGCAACGATTTTAGCTACTTCATACGGATGATCAAAAAAAGGCTCGCCGGATGCGCGGATATCGTGGCGATGCGCATTAAACCCAAACTCAAACGCCCGGCGAATCAGGTTCTCATCCACCTTTGGCAGGTTCCTTTGGCAGATAAGCAACAGATCATCCAGTTTCTTTTTGTACTTAACGTTCGTCATGTTCCCAACACATCTGTATCGTTGCAAGCGCAGTATTCAGCTGCCCTGATGACAGCAACTGAACGCTGGAAAGTGAGAGCATCGCAGCTGAAAAATACCTTGTTGCAATTCACTTTTATCTATCAAAAATATAGGTGCTTATGGGAGAAATGTCAAGCAATACAGGAATGGGGTAGTGTTATTGAAGGCAACATGTAATGTATGAGGAAGATTTCAGCCCGTTCCGAAAATTCGATCGCCAGCATCTCCAAGCCCGGGAAGGATATACCCGCGCGAATTCAACTTGCGATCTAGTACCGTTGAAAACATTAAAACGTCGGGATGAGCCATGGAGATTTTGCGTACGCCCGCAGGAGCAGCAAGCAAACTGACAAAGCGAATTTGTTTTGCTCCCTTCTTCTTAAGGAACGAGATCGCTGCTGCCCCACTTCCACCTGTGGCAAGCATCGGATCGAGGAGAAGAACAATACTGTGGCTGAGAGCTTTGGGAAATTTGGAATAGTAGTCAACGGGTTCGAGTGTCTTCTCATTTCTGTACAGACCGACATGACCAACTTTTGCTTCAGGCAGAAAGTCGAGAAAGCCGTCTACCAATCCGAGGCCTGCCCGTAAGACTGGAACAATCACAATAGTCTGAGCCAGTGTATACCCTGTCGTCGTTTCCAGAGGTGTCCGGACGGACCCCTTTTTCAGTAATAAATCTCTTGTTACTGCGAACGCCATAATCGACGCGATACGTCTAAGTGTTGTGCGAAAATGATGGCTCGCTGTACGTTTGTCGCGAAGGATGGAGAGATCTCGCTTAATCAATGGGTGATCAATTATTGTCAGGTTTTTCATGTAATTATTCTGAAATGTGTACTACAGTTTTTTATATGTCGCATTCGCAGCAACCAAAACTGGATCCCACAGAGGTGTGAATGGCGGTGAATATGCGAGGTCCCACTGCTTCATCTCATCAATCGTGATTCGGTGTTGGATTGCAACTGCCAGTGTGTTTGCCCTGAGAACTACTCCTTCTTCTCCATACAAGTTTGCACCAAGGAGGCGTCTGGACTTTCTATCGGCAATCGTCTTGATCCAGATCCTTTTGCTTTCGGGCATTACCGCAACCTTTGACCAGGCAACTATTGTCTCTGTCACCACATCGAAACCGGATTCCTGTGCTTCTTCAGAACTTAGACCCACCTGAACAACCTCAATATCAAACACCTTCACTGCAATAGACCGTATTGCTCCCCGGAAAACGGCGTTCCCCCCTGCAGCATTCTCACCTGCAACCCACGCCGCCTTGCTCGCAATTGTTGCAAGGGGAATGTACATTGATCTGTTGTTTACAAGGTTCTTTACTTCACAGCAATCCCCGGCAGCATAAATATTGTCAAGGTTTGTTTGTTGCCGCTGATCAGTTATGATTCCTCGGGAGGTACCAAGTCGTACACCTGCTTGTTGAGCAATCTCACTATTTGGAACAACACCGAGAGAA
>JBGPGQ010000070.1:0-11511 GCA_041483995.1 Bacteroidota bacterium | reverse complement strand
TATGCTGCAGAGATCGCCAACAAAAAGTTCAAAGACCATATATTCTGCTCTGATATCCATCATCTTGAAACAGACAAGAAATTTGATGTGATCGTAATGACTGATCTTGTTGAACACCTATCTAACATACGAGAGGATTTTGACAAGATAGTTTCATTTCTAAGAAATGGGGGGTATGTAGTAATAACCACGCCCAATACGGATTCCTTCACGAGAACGTTGCTTGGAAAGAACTGGTTCCAATACAAATATGAACACGTGGTGTATTTCAATAAGAAGTCTATGAAAGAATTGCTCAAGGATTTCAAAATAATAAAGATGAAAAACAATACTAAGATGTTGAAAGGGGGATATTATCAATCATACTTGAAAAAATACTCTGCTCCAGTATTCCAAAATCTCGTACCTGGGTTTCTTGCCAATAAGAGCATTAGAAACCCGTTTCTTGGAGAATTGCTCGTCATAGCCAAGAAGGTTTAGAGAATATGAAAGAATTAGATATAATCCCCATCATATGAATATTACATTGCTTCGGAAAGTGTACTGAAACATGTCGCCCAAACTGCTCGTCTCTGTTATTATTTGCTTCGTCTTCATTCTCTCATCCTGCACCCAAAAACGTTCCGTTGATATGCACCAGATCGACATCCTTCGCACGGAAGCTGAGGACCTCATCAAAGCGCAATCGTTGATGGGATGGAACTCCTGGGCACTTGGTGATCAATCGAATCAGGATTCCCTCTACCGGGCATACGCACATCTGTTTACACGTGAAAACATCGATCTTGTGCAGAGTGCCGAACGGGAGGAGCAGGATTCGACCCAGAAAAAGCGACTCCGGTATTTCCATCGTTATCTTACGACGGAGTTTATCTCGAAGGCGACCGCATCACTGACCGACAAAGCAAATAACATTGAGGCAACTGCAACTGTAGTTCTTGACGGCAAGCAAATACCATACCGGCAGCTCGCGGGTCTTATGGCAAATGAAAACAATCAGAAGCAACGAGCCTCGCTGTACATCGCAAGCGATCCAGTGCTTGATACGCTCAACACAATCCACACTCAGGTTGAACAGGCCAACCAAAAGATTGCAAAGGAACTTGGCTATACCTCTTATAACACTATGGAAGAGCAGTTGAAGGAGTTCTCTCTTGAAGAATGCGCACGCGTTTCACAAACAATACTCGATAACACTAAAGAAAAATATCTGAACCTACTCAAGGAAATACTTAACAAACAGCTTGGCCTGGACCTCGAACATTTCTACAGATATGATACGGCACCGTTGTTTCGCAGCAGACAGTTCGACAGGTATTTCCCGGAAAGCTCCATGCTCAAGGTCATAAAGCAAACATATGCAGGTCTCGGCATTGATCTTGATGCACAGCGGAACCTGCATATCGATGCCGAGAAACGTGATGCGAAGAACCCGCGCGCAGTGTGCTATCCCATAGACATACCGAACGACATCCGACTTAGCATAAAACCCATCGGTGGTTGTGATGATTACTCTTCCCTCTTTCATGAAATGGGACACGGACAACATTATCTGAACACAACAGAGAATGCGTTTGAGTTCAAGTACATCGGTGAACCAACGGTAACGGAAGCATTTGCCTTTCTTTCAGAATACCTTCTCTGTAACCAGGCGTGGCTGAGACTCAACAGCTCCATGCCGACTCCGATTCTGAAGGATTTTCTCAGATTCCAAGCAATGTACCGATTGTACTATATCCGCCGTTACGCAGCAAAGGTATTATACGAGGTGCAACTACACGCTGGCGCTGCTGATGCCCCCCAAGTATATGCAAAATTCATGAGTGAGGCTGTAGGAGGAAAGCAGATTCCTTCGGACGAAAAGCGTTACCTCACGGACGTGGATGCAAACTACTATTCTGCAAGTTACCTCCGCGCATGGTTTCTCGAAGCACAGCTTAATGCGGTCCTGACCAAACGCTTCGGACCCAACTGGTTTGAACATCCGCGGGCCGGCGAATATCTACGCTCGCTCTGGGCATACGGCGACAGGCTCAGCGGCACCGAGCTTGCTAAAGTTCTCGGCTACGGCGATATCTCGCCCGAGGCGCTGCTTGCTGAGATTGATACAATGATCCTCTTCTCTTCACGGTGAATAAACGATTGAAACGACAATCTCTTTCACTACGAATACCACCTCGTTTCGATTTCTGGCGGACCGCTCACAGTCATGGATGGTGCGACCTCCCTCCCTTTTCCTTCAACATCGAAACGAGAGAGCTCTGGAGAGTATTGCTGCTTCCCGGCAGAGCCACGGCATATTGCAAGCTCACCGGCAATAATCATTCCGTGCATGTTGATATTGCAAGCACGACTGTGCTGTCTCCCAACCAACACGCATCAATCAAGAATCAGTTACAGACATGTCTGAGACTCGACGAGGATTTTTCTGATTTTCACCGCAACGCACTAGGGTATCCTGAGTACAGGTGGATCGCACAGAGCGGATCAGGCAGGATGTTGCGTGCACCGACTGTTTTTGAGGATGCAGTAAAAATGATTTGCACAACCAACTGCACATGGGCGCTCACAAAACTCATGGTTGGAAATCTGGTTCAGCACTTTGGGAAGAGGTTCAATAACGCGTTGTCCGCCTTTCCGACGCCTGAGACAATCGCTGAGTCCTCTGAAACCTATCTTCGAAAATATATTAAGGCGGGATACCGTTCTCCTTACCTCCTTGAGCTTGCTCATCGTGTGGCTTCAGGAGAGCTGGAGATTGAAACATGGCGCTCCTCTGATCTGTCCACAGAGGAGCTTTTCAAACAGATTCGTTCAGTAAAGGGGATCGGCCCATACGCAGCAGGGAATATCATGAAACTTCTCGGGCACTACGATTATCTGGGGCTTGATTCGTGGGTACGAGCTAAGTACTACGAGCTTCACCGTAATGGACGTAAGGTAAAAGACCAAACCATTGATAAGCACTATGCAGGCTATGGCAAATGGCGGGGTCTTTTTTTTGGCTCGAAATGACGCGGTACTGGCATAACAACAAATTCAGGTCAACGCCCGAGAATCAAGACTGAAACTTATTCTGCTCCATCCGTACCACCCACTAGACTCACAAAAGGTCTGAATTGACAGGGGACAGCACCCATCAACAAATACAGAAGGAACTCCACACAGCCGCACAAGCGCTCAAAATCGGGAATGATGGCATGGCGCGCGTGTGTGCCCGTCGGGCGGCAGGCCTTGCAATTGCGTACTGGCTCCAAAATCACCCTCGCGAAGGCTGGGGCATTGACGCAATGAGCCGTCTTCGTTGCCTCCAGAAGGATATTTCCATGCCAAGGGATGTGCGGGAAGCCGCACTCCGCCTTACAACAAGGAGTACAGAGCAATTTACGTCCCCATTCTTAACAAGCCCCATCGACGACTGCAAGACAATCATCAGATGTTTGTTTGACGAGGATACGCGTATCGGTCAGTGATAAATTTTTTAATTGACTTTCTGCAAATCATTTATAGCTTACCGGTGTATACTTCCATGAGTTCTTGCTCGGTGCTGAATCAATCACGTGAAGGAGAAGCGTCAATGAAGAAGAGCAAACGAACAATGCGGCGGGCAATTCTTTCAGGATTGTTCAATCATCTGGAAGAACACTACGAAGTCGGAGTATCACGCGAGACATTCGTGGATGGCCGCCTTTCCATGCATCAACTGGATGCAATCCTTTCCTTCAAGACCGATCCATTGCTCGATGAACTTCGGAGTGCTCTCAATCGTCTTGAAGTGGGTACTTACGGAATCTGCCTGGGCTGCAAAAGGGAAATCCCTCAAGAAAAACTCGATGCTGCTCCGGCGGTTCGGGTGTGCGATACATGCGAAAAAATATTCAGTCATGTAAGCGTACACGCTTCGCTAACAACCTGACCAGCCTCTATCCCACACAATCTCTCCGGCCATCCCTAGTCACAATTTTGATATTGGAATTGTGCGCGTGGTTGCATACATTCTACGCAACCTACGACAACCTCTATGTGCCAGAAACAACTTGGGTAAGGACCATTTCATGAAACGTGACCTCACGTCATTCGCGCTGTGGAGCCAAAAAGAACTCTCGGAAATCTTTATCACCGCGCTGCGCATGAAGAACGGCGATCTCAAAGGAGCAACACCCTTAGTACATAAAAGCGCGGCATTGATTTTCGAGAAGGAGTCCCTGCGAACGCGAGTATCGTTTGAAGTGGGCATAGCTCAGCTTGGCGGTCACGCAATATTCTTACAGCAGGAAACGATTGGGATGGCAACCAGGGAATCTATCCATGACATCGGTGTTGTCCTTTCTCATTATAACGAGTTGATTGTTGCGCGAACCACAAAGCATCAAACGCTTGTCCAGCTCGCAGAGAGCGCAACTGTTCCGGTCATTAACGCGATGACTGATCTCATCCATCCCTGCCAGATTCTCGCCGACGTGTTCACTTTGCAGGAACTGGGTATTTTCTCGCCTTCAACCAAGATAGTGTTTCTAGGGGAGGGAAATAATATTGTGAACTCCTGGTTGGAGTTCGCCGAGAAATTCCCAATCCATTTTGTTATTTCCTGCCCGAGTGGTTATGAGCCTCATCCCCAAATTCTCGAGCAGGCACAATCTGCAAAACTCAGCCGGATCGAGTTGATCCAGGACCCGATCGAAGCCGTTCGGGGCGCAGACGTCGTGTACACAGATGTCTGGCCTTTACGCACAACCGGGGATGACCAGGGAATGCGACAGATGATCTTCAGACAATATCAGGTGAATAGCACGTTGCTGAAATATGCAAAACCTGCCTGCCGTGTTATGCACAGACTTCCTGCAAACCGGGGCGAGGAAATAACGCGGGATGTACTCGACGGAAAGCAATCCATCATTCTCCTCCAGGCTGAAAACCGGCTCCATGTTCAAAAAGGAATCATCTCCAGCGTGCTGACACAGGCCATTGAGGACACTGTTTCAAATTAAAGTCGACTGGACAGGAAAATAGACGCCCACGACCTTTTCATATTCGCTTCAAACCCTGTAATCGGCACTTTGCATCTGGCACAATCGTTGACCATATCAATACGGATATATCAACATTGGAGAAAGGATGTTCTCATGAAAAGACTTGTTTTGGCAATCACAGCATTGCTTATCGTCCATTCATCCTCATCAGCCTATCAACCACCTCCTGGGTCAGGCGGAGTTTCCTTTGGTGTCTTTTATTCATCGTTAAGCCCGTACGGAGAGTGGATCAGCGTTGGCGGCGACATGTACGCCTGGCGGCCGACAAATGTGGCAACTGGCTGGCGGCCATACACAGAAGGACATTGGGCCTGGACTGACGACGGTTGGTATTGGATTTCCGATGAGCCCTGGGGATGGGCTTCGTACCATTACGGACGTTGGTACTATGATGACTACTATGGATGGCTTTGGATGCCAGGATATGACTGGGCACCCGCATGGGTGGAGTGGCGATACGGAGGCGACTATATCGGTTGGGCACCACTCGGACCTTATGCAGTATTCAATATCAATTTCGGTATCCATTACAGAACCCGCTGGGTAACTCCAATTCACTATTGGTCCTTTGTTGACTGTGGATATATTACCAACCAGCACTTGCACAAGTACATGTACCGACCGGAAAACAACACTCGATATATAGGGCGGACAAGAACAATTGGCAGCGTTCGTTACAATGGCGGCAGAATCATTACCCGTGGCCCTGAGCGGAGCGACGTTGAACGAAGAGGACAGATAAAGGTCGAGCGCGTGGAGGTAATGGATGTTGCCGACCGGCAGGCAGAACGAGTTGTGCGAAGCGGAGACCACGAACGGATTGAAACGTATCGACCAAAGATTGAAGACCGGTCCACAGGTTCGGCGATCGATCGACCGGAACGTGTACGAGAATCAGAAAAAAGCATTCCCCTGGACACAAAGAGCATCGACGTTCGTGCACGTAGTCAGGAGCGAGAAAGTGGCAGGGATATCCGACGTGCAGAGGAATACAAGAAACAACGTGAAACTGTACGAAGTGACGGCAGCAAAGCTGAGACTGGACAAGATCATGGCGCGAATCGACGCTCTGACCAGTCAGTTCGAAAGGAAAAAGGTAGAGAGCAGAAGGCTAATCCGGCTGTCCATCAAAAAGAGCCGCAGCCCGAGCGAAAAAAGGAATCAGTTGAACGGAAATGGCCCCGCCGTGAAGAGTCCGTCGATCGATCACGAGACAGCCGCTCCAAGAATCCGGAACGCACTGTACGCAGATCTGAGACACGATCACCCGACCAGCCTCATGATGGAAAACGCAAGTGAGATCTTCGGGAAGATCTTAGAAAAAATAGAACGGTCACCTTTTACTTGGGTGACCGTTGTTCTTTGTGCTGAGTGCTGACATTACTTGCCGGCGGGAACAAAATCCTTTTTCCTCTTCAATATCTGCGTCGCGCGCCAGGACTGTATTTCAAACCACTGCGGCGACCGAGAGCTCTGCACAAAGTATTTGCTTGCATCCTTGTTGAAATAAAACCTCAGTTGAGTTCCTTCCACTTCAATCATCGCTATTAGTTTCGGTGGTGCTGTGATAGCAGAATCGATAAAATCATCCGCCTGGAAATTTGACAACGTGGTCAGGAAGCTCTTGACGTTTTGCTGGAGGGTTGAGTCCTTGCCGATGTGCCAACTGCTGTCCTGAAATGTAAGGGTGAAGGTCGTATCACCAAACTGCATTTTTACGATTCTTATACTGCCTTCATCCATTTTAAAAATAGTCTTGTCGCGCCAGCCCTTAGGTTGTTTGCTAAAGGTCGTTCCCAACATCCCCTCCGCAAGATACACGTCGTTGGAGCCTTCCAACCGTACGTACGTTTCGGTATAGGTACTGCCCGGCTTTCCAACTCGAAAGGTTCCCCGCTCAGTTCCATTTTCATAGACACGCACAAGTGTAGCCGTGGAATCAACCTGGAAAATCTTCTGTTTCTCCGGATTGGTGGAAACAAGGCTGTTCAGCTTGATGGATTTGCCCTGCCCGACTGCAGAAGCAACAGCATTCTCATCAGCGACATAGCGCACCGGGCTGGTCAACATCCATTTGCCACCCTGCTTTTCGATTGTCACGGTTCCACCTGCCGACTTCACCTCGATCTTGTCGACGGCGGTTGAATCATACTGCACAAGGGTTTTCTCTGAAGGCCCGCTCGTGCTTTTCTCACCAGGCCGTTGAAGCACGAAAAACGTTGCAATACCGAGAAGCACAAGCAGGGCAATTGCTGCTAAAGAGCTGCGTTTCATTTCATCTCCATCGCTTTCTTTCTTGCTTTCCGCATACGCCATCGTATAAAACCATACACGAGCACGAGAATCGGCGGCACTCCAAGATCACTATACTTCACAAGCTTCTTCACTCCGTCAGAAACCTGGTCAAGTGGTGGTAGCGTGACGTCTTTCGTTCGTATCGTGATCAGGCCGGCATCATCGACAAGATAGTCAATCATGTTCGCAAAGAACGTGAGATTATCTCGATTGCCAAGATATTGGTCCCGCGCAAAGTCTCCATCCCCAACCAATACAATGCGTGTTTCCGGGCTTGTTTCAATTGGTGTTCCGCTTGGCGCAATAGCTCCGGCCGATGTGTCAACGGGCGCGGGCTTGCCTGCAAAGGCACTCTTGAATTGTCCGCTCACAACGGCAGCCAACGGGATCGCTTTCTCGGTAAACTCCGCTTGCGTGTATCGCTGGAGCGGATCGAACATAAACACCTGGCTCTGGCGCCCACTCTGCTTGGAAGATCGCATGAGAATCTCTCCATGAAGATTCTTTGCTGAGAGATTTGCTGTGTCCACTGAACTTGCAAAGAATAGCACAAGGCCTTGCAAGTCCTTCACCATCATGTTCTCCTTGCTGAAATCGCTTGCCATCGGCAAGTAGGGAAAAGGAACCTGCGACTGAATGTTAAAGCCCATCTGCTGCTGCATGATGCTGACGCTTGCACACTGCGCATCGCGTACAAGATCAGGATTGATGCGTAAGCCATAGTTCTCCAATAGATCATCGACGTTGAGATCGAGGGCACGGCCAAAACGCTGTTGCAAACTTGCATCTATTCTATTCAGTAGAAATGCGACTTTTCCACCGCGCATAATATATTGATCGATCTGGTATTTGTCAGGATCGGGGAACCGATTTGCCGGAGCCATTACGACGAGCACCGAGATATCGGCCGGAACTGTTTTCCCCTTGCCGACATCGACCGTTGTTACATCGTATTGTTTTGCAAGAAGTTGCTGCGCGTGGCTTAATTCATTGAGGCCCGGTTCGCCGTGACCGGAGAGGAACCCAACCTTCTTCTTCAAGCGTGATGTAATGCGCTTTACCGTGCTGCTGATGTCGTATTCGAGCGTAGAAGTATTCTGGATGACGGGAATGACTTCCTTCTTATCTTCATATAAGAACACCAATCCCATGTATGCCCGTTTCACTTCGAACTTGTCTTCTTTGACCACCTGTACTTGCACCGGCCCAATGCCCTGTTGCTGCGCATCCTGCTCCCCCTTCTCTCCTGTCGGGTCGATGAACTCGTATTGAAGGTTTCCCTTGGAATAGGCCTTGTACTCGTTCAATTGGTCAAGCAGCGCTCTGCGGTTATTGTTGTAGGGTGATGGAAGGTCTTCCGTAAAAAATACTTTGATCGTCAACCTATCATCGAGTGAACGCATCAGGTCTTTGCTGGCACCAGAGAGTGTGAACAACTTTCGATCCGTCACGTCAAGACGGCCGAACACTCGAACCGACACAATATTCAGCAACACAAGTATTGCAAAAACAATGAGGGTCTTGAGCAGAGTCTGAGATTTCAAGGATTTCATACTTACCACTTTCGTCGTTCAAGTGACACAGTTGTCAGAAGCAGCGAAAACCCGAGTACCGAGCCGAAGTAAATAATATTGCGTGTATCGATAATGCCGCGGGCTATGTTGGAGAAGTGATAATCAATTGCCAGGAACTCAAGCGTTGAAGCAAAACCCTCCGGCATGTAGATCAACACCTTGTCCATCATGAACAGCGCAAAGACAATCAAAAAGCTGAAAATGAACGCAACAATCTGATTCTCCGTAAGACTCGACGCCAGCAAACCTACGCCGATATAAACGCCGCCCATCAACAGCAGGCCAATGTATCCCGTTATGATGGGGCCGAGATCCACCTTGCCAAGAAACATGATTGTGAACAGGTACATGAGCGTTGGAAGAAGGGTTGCAGCAAGCAGAACCCACGCTGCAAGGAACTTCCCAAGTACGATCTCAACATCCCTCACAGGTTTCGTTGTCAGTAACTCCAACGTGCCGGATTTTTTTTCTTCGGCAAGAAGCCGCATGGTAATAGCAGGAACGAAGAACAGGAATGTCAACGGAACCAGGTCAAATACAACACGCATGGTCGCAACATTCATCAGGAAAAGATTGCTTGTGAAAAACCACCCCACGATCGCGAGAAAGACGACGATCACCACGTAGGCAACCGGCGAATTGAAGTACGAGCGTAGCTCGCGTCGGAAGATTGGAAGAACGTTTGAGAGTCCCATGGATTCAGTCAGATTATTGAAGTTACGTAGTCGTTAATTTGTGGAAAACTTCTTCAAGACTTGTAGCCTTGCGATGCATTTCAAGGAGGGTCCAGCCTTCGGCAACCGCCAACCGGAACGCAGCCTCGCGCACATCTCCACCCTTCTCAACATGGATGGCGAACTTGCAGAGCGAGCCCAAGTGTGAAACAAGTTCAGCCCCGGTGACGGAAGGAAGAGCACGAATCCTCGGCGCCACCTGTGTCAGCGGATCTGAAACGTTTGTCTTCAACTCAAGAGTCACCAACTCCGCGCCCTGGAAATCCTGTTGCAGCTTTTCCGGCGAGCCATCAGCAACGATTTTACCTTCGTTAATAATGAGGACGCGATCGCATGTCGCCTGCACTTCAGTGAGGATATGCGTCGAAAGAATGACGGTCTTTGCACGTCCAAGCTGTTTGATCAGATTGCGAATCTCGACGATCTGGTTGGGATCAAGACCGCTGGTCGGCTCATCGAGGATGAGTACTTCCGGTTCGTGGATCATGGCCTGGGCCAATCCAACACGCTGCCGGTATCCCTTGGAAAGCTCACCGATATCCTTGTGGCGCACTTGCTCAAGACCACACACGTGCACCATTTCCTTGGTTCGATGGTTCACAGCCCCTCCTTTGAGGCCATGGAGCTGAGCAGAATACTGAAGGTAATCGACAACGTTCATATCGAGATACAGCGGATTCATTTCCGGAAGGTAGCCAATCTTCTTCCGGACCTCCAACGAGTGCTCGGATATATCCATTCCGTCCACTTCCACCTTCCCTGATGAAGGAGGCATGTAACAAGTGATAATCTTCATCGTCGTGGTTTTCCCGGCACCGTTTGGGCCAAGGAAGCCGAGAATCTCACCCGTCTTCACATCAAATGAGATCTCATTGATTGCCTTTTGCTCACCATACATTTTGGTGAGGCCTTGAACTGCTATTGACATAGTTTTTCTTGATTGTGTTACGATCAGATCGGAAGCGATTTCCGAGGCGTGACAAATCTAAAAAAGGGGGGGAAAAGAGTCAAGCGAAGTACGCTACAGAACCGCCTGTAAACCCATGTAGGAATTGGAAGTTTGGATTAAATTCTTTTCATAATAGCTATTCCTGCCTTCATTGATTCAATTTCACCGGCACAATCGCCCAGGCAATCAGGTAACCTATGGTGAGGGGGATGACGCCTGTTGCAATAGCGAGCACCACGATGATGAGGCGTACGATTGTTGGATCAAGCTCGAAGTACTCAGCTAACCCGCCACAGACGCCCGCAATTTTCTTGTCGGTTTGAGAGAGGAATAGTCGTTTCATTTTCTGACCTCGTTTTGTGTTGTTCTTGTTGCACTATCGCACACCGCCTGCGGTTTCAGTGGCTTTGATAGATAACGTTGTCTCGTTCACTTAGACACTGCCCTTAGGGCTATGGGAACGCGAAATCGCAGGCGGATTGAGCGCAGGAAAATCATCCAGCGCTTTGCAATTTCAGTGCGTCTCATGTGTCTTACTCACGTCGCCTGAAATTGCACAGACCTGAGCGGGAAATTCCCCTTGCTTGCGGGTTGCGATTTCGCAAAGACTTCTTTGGTACTTTCTTCGTCTGAAGAAAGTGCACCCGTCATATCTTAGGCCGCTTCTCGTGCCAATCTGTCAATGATTGGTACACATCCGCCATCGCAAGAACGTCCGCCTCTGCAAACGTTCGACCGATGATCTTGAGCCCGATGGGAAGCTTCTTCTTGTTGAACCCACATGGAACTGAAATTGCAGGGAGGCCCAACAGGTTCTCCACAGCCTCAATAGTATTGCCGCCACCAAATATTGCATTCATATCCGCATCAATCGGGGGAGCACATTGCAATGTGCTTGAGCCAAGTATAATATCGTACTTTCCAAAAAT
>JBGPGQ010000069.1:0-11514 GCA_041483995.1 Bacteroidota bacterium | reverse complement strand
TGATTGATTCGAGCCACTGACGTAGATGTAGTTATTGAGACGATTGATGGCGATATCGCTGATCCAGGTTATCCACAATCCATTGGAGATGAGCGTCCATGATGCGCCGTTGTTCGCAGATCGGTACATTCCATCCTTCATACCGACAAAAATTGAACCATCATTTGCGATCTGGATTTGGTACACAGGGGAGTCAGGAAGGCCATTGTGCAGTCCAGTCCATGAGTTGCCATTGTTAGTGGAACGATAAACCGTTCCACCGTTACCAGCTTCGCTGTCACCTTCTTCATCACCCGCAAAGATAACTCCCTCCGAGTTTATGGCGATCGCATTCACGATAAAGAATATGCCGTTGAGTTCCACCCAGGCATTTCCGTTGTCCGTCGAACGAAAGATGCCATCGTAGAATGTACCGGCGAACATCGCGCCGTTCGGACTTACTGCGAGTGAGTAGACTAATGAGTTTCCAAGACCGTTTGCGCTCAATGTCCAATTGTCTCCTGCATTCGTCGACTTGAAGACGCCACCAGACGTGCCAACGTAGAGGCTGCCGACGTCATCTGTCGTTAATGCGCGCACGTAGCCACCGGAGGGACCGCTTGTCGGTTGCCACGTAATCGTCTGAGCGGCACAGATACCATGCACGAGCAATGTCAGCAGGAGAAGGTTTCGTACAAACAGACAGGATGGTTTCATGATAACCTCCGTATGATGAGAACAGTTGCAAAAGATGATCTTAAATGGAGCAGCCTCAATTACAAATAGCGCTCTTTGATGATGTTGAGATGATGCAATTCATGGCCGGCAAGATGAAATGCCAACGCACGAACACTTGACTTGTTTTCATTCGCAACTCCTGTTCTCGCCAACATTTTCTCGTCCATACCATTGAACAATGTAATTGTCGCGCTGCGAACCGCTTCATACTCTTCCAATATGTTTGAAATCGTGCGTTCGTTCGCGCCTGAATGAAGTGCGTAATCGTCTTGCTCGAAGCCTGGCAATGGTGTTTGATCGCTCCTTGCAAAGCGCAGCGCCCGGTAGGCATAAATACGTTCATCGTCTATGATATGAACGAGTATTTCCTTTATTGTCCATTTGCCTTCGGCGTAACGATACAGGAGTTTTTCTTCCGGCAATGAGAGAATAAGGTCTTTCATCGTCTTGAAATTCTTCCTGAAATGTTGCAAGAGAAGCCCATCATCAGGCACCAATGTGATATACATGGCAGCATACGGCGGGTATTCGCCTTCTTTGGGCTTCATAAGCCGTTGCATTGCGATATCCGTGGTGGGTATTTCTTGTATCGACGCTTTCTATTCCTCAAGCGTCGTAAGGTTACCTGGATCAACTCCTAATGCTTTCGCCTTCAGCACCCGCCTCATGATCTTTCCGCTGCGGGTCTTGGGGAGCGAATCAACGATGGTGATTTGCTCTGGTTTCGCGATGGGACCAAGTTCATGGGCCACATGGGTTCGAAGTTCTTCGGCAAGGTGATCGGTTTTGGGTACGCCTGCCTTGAGAATCACAAATGCATGGATTGCATTGCCTTTCACATCATGGGGCAGACCAATCGCAGCCGCCTCAGCAACCGATTGGTGACTCACGAGCGCGCTTTCAATTTCCGCTGAACCAAGCCGGTAGCCGGACACTTTGATAACATCATCCACTCTTCCAATTATCCAGTAGTAGCCGTCTTCATCACGACGAGCTGAGTCACCTGTAGTATAAACGCCCGGAAACCTGCTCCAGTATTGTTGCACGTATCGTTCCGGATCTTTGTAGACTGTTCTGAGCATGGCTGGCCAGGGAGTTTTGATCACAAGAAAACCCTCTTCATTTGCGGCCGCGGGTGTACCATTCTCCGCAAGTATATCCATTTTGATGCCGGGAAAAGGTCTCGTGCCGGAGCCGGGTTTCAGTGCCACGCACGGCATCGGTGTAATCATAAACATGCCGGTCTCAGTCTGCCACCACGTGTCCATGATCGGACATTTTTCTTTGCCGATCACGCGGTGATACCATTTCCACGCTTCCGGGTTTATCGGCTCGCCAACCGAGCCGAGCAGTCGGAGCGAAGAGAGATCGTGACGGTTCGGCCATGCTTCCCCGAAACGCATCAGTCCTCGTATAGCAGTGGGCGCAGTGTACAGAATGTTGATCCCGTACTTCTCAATCATCTGCCACCAGCGATTGGGATAGGGGTATGTTGGCGCGCCTTCGTACATGAACGATGTTGCACCATTGAGTAACGGTCCATACACAATATAGCTGTGTCCTGTCACCCATCCGGGATCGGCAGCGCACCAGTAGCGGTCTTCTTCGTGAATGTCGAATACATATTTAAGAGTCGCGTATGTTCCGACCATATACCCGCCATGTGTGTGCAGAATGGCTTTGGGTTTTCCTGTTGTGCCGGACGTGTAGAGAATGTACAATGGGTCTTCAGCATCCATCACTTCAATCTGGTGGTTGTCGTTTGCAATAGGAAGCACCATCAACTCATGATACCACATATCCCTGCCCTGCTCCATGTTCACAGCCTCGCCCGTCCGTTTGATGACGAGAACACTTTCCACACTCGCCGCGCGCTGCAAAGCCTCATCCGCAATTTGCTTGAGGGGAACGATCTTCCCGCGCTGAAATGCCCCATCGCATGTGATCAGTACCTTGGACTGACTGTCTTCGATTCGCTCTGCCAGAGCCTCGACGGTGAAGCCTCCATACACAACAGAATGAATCGCCCCGATGCGCGCACACGCAAGCATTGCAATCGGAAGTTCGGGAACACGTCCCATATAGATCGTGACTCGATCCCCCTTCTTTACCCCAAGGCTCCTGAGTACGTTGGCAAACTTGCATGTCTCGCGCCGCAGTGCAAAGTATGAAAACGACCGGAATTCCCCCTTCTCACCTTCCCAGAGGAGCGCAAGTTTGTTCCTGTGTGCAGTGGTGCAATGACGGTCGAGGCAGTTATATGCTATATTTGTCTTGCCTCCAACAAACCACTTGAAGAACGGCTTCTTTGAATCATCCAGTACTTTCCCCCAGTGTTCAAACCAGTGAAGTTCGTTTGCTTCCTTTGCCCAGAAACCTTCAAGATCTTTCTCTGCAGTCGCAGCAAACTCATCCCAGTGCTTTATGTGTGCCTTCGCAATTGTCTCTTTCGATGGATGAAACACTTCTCCGGCAAGTTTCTTCTCGGCCATGTGCTTCCTTAAGTAGTTGGGTGAAAAGGGAAATGTTACACTGAAAAGCGTGAGGCAATATTCAAAATGAGTGACTGAAAATCAAGTCGGCGTTGACATGCAACATCGTTCTGGGTATCTTGGACAATGGAAATCGAGGCTTCCTACGTGTGTGCATATTGTTTCGAAGTGATCGAAACGCTGGTCGATGCAAGTGCAGGGGAGAATCAGGAATACATTGAAGACTGCCAGGTGTGTTGCCGTCCGAACAATCTGATTGTCAGAGTAGATCCGCGACTGAACACGGCAGAGATCATGGCGGAGATTTCTTAGCGGCTATCTTCTTGAAAGGGAGTAGTTCTCACAATCCCCTGTGAGTGAGAGCATGAGATCGAACACCATGTGGTGATATTGCATATCGGTGATTGCGCGATTGAACTTTTGAACGTTCTGTGGCGCCACTTCGTAGGAGGCCTTAAGTATCGGTTTCCAATCGTCTGACGACCCGCTCCCCAATCCCACGATCATTTCAATTTCCGAGCTCTCAGCGACTTGTTCCAATTCGCTGTGGACAGACTCTGCAACCTTCTTTTCCTTGTTGAGGATGCGTTCCAATAGCTTGATGTCGTATTTCTTCGGTTGTGCAGTTTTTGTATAACTTGCCCGATCGCGAGTGCGCTCCATCCGTCCCCCGGACTCATCTGTCCCCACCAGTTGCGCAATACGCGCATCAAGTATCAAAACGCTGAGCATCCAGTTTCTCGTGGCATAAAGAACGTCAAGAGATTCCCGCAGATCATCAAGATGATCATCAAGACGGCCAAGCAATTCATCCTTGCCACGGGCAACCGTCCCGAATTCAAACGGCAACAGAACACCATGACCACGCAGATCATTCAAAATACCCTCGTGAGATCCCCGCAATTGCATCGATTCTTCCTTGCCGAGCAGCAACACACCGGTTTTGCTGACGTTCATAATACCGGTGAGAATCTTGCTCAGATAAAAACGCATGTCACCATAGTCAAGTGCAAAAGCAAAACTTCGGGGATCAATACCCTTCTCTTCAAGCATGAATGAGACAGGAGATGCAGTCTCGCCTTCCGGGATTTTGGCAACAGCGTGCAAATAGACAAGATCATCATCCGAAAAATTGAATGGCACCTTCAGCAGAACATGTTTGTGCCCCGCAGATCCGGCGTCCTCCTGCCCCGCTTCCATCGGTTCTTCAACGTCAGGTTCAGTTCTCTCTTCAATCTCCTCTTCGGCCCTCAAATTATTACGAAGGATCTCCTCCACACTCAACATCTTCTTTTTGTCCACCACTGGTTCCACCGAGGGAACACTCTCAGAGATTTCTCGTTTTTTGTTTTCCAGGGGAGTGGCATCGACCGGCTTTCGAGGAGCAATAATTTGTGGTGGTGCAGGTTCAGGAATCTTCACCTCGATGGGATTCACAGTAAGGTGGAGCGGTGCAACAGGAATTTCTGGCGGAGAAATTTTAGGTAGCGGAGTTTGTTGTCGTTCAGTGGGCTTTGCGACCTGATGATCGGGCAACGATGAAAGAGTTGTGTCTTCAATTCTTGGAAGGCGTATTGCGGAGTCTTCCCGCTGCTTTGCTCGTTTCTCTTTCTTCGTTCTTGCCGTATCGAGAACCTGATTTCGACGGTTCTCAACGACTTTCTCGAATTCATCGACCAAGCCCTCGATCAATTCGTCCATCGGCAGTGGAGTCATATCCACAAGCATCTTTTTGATGTTTTCCCGCTCAGCAAGTTGCTCGAGCAGTTCTTCCATCAAGAGCGCAGCAATCCGTTCTTTCGATCGTTCTTTCATCTGCCCCCACCGTGAATACAGCAGTGAAATCTTTTCACAAGATAATGATTGAGTGAATAAACATCAACCACGCCTCGTAGATCGCCTATATGCTTATTATTTGCCTCCTTTAAGACATTACTTTCGGTCCTGAGAATCAAGGCGACCCTGCACCCACGCGTGAGCATCTCCTCATTTTTGGTTCATTCAAAATCGAGCTACAACAATTGTTCTTACCGGGCAACCTTCCCCTCAAGGAGAGTTTTCACGCCAGACCATTCAGTATCGAGTATTGAATAGTAGACCGAGTCTCGAAAACGTCCGGTCGGTGTAATCATGTGTTTGCGAAGAATCCCTTCTTCCTTTGCTCCAATCCGTTTCAGCGCAGAGCGCGATTTCCCGTTAATAACGTCAGTCTTAAATTCGACCCTTATGCACCCGAGAACTTCAAACGCATGTTTCAACATCAGATATTTCGCTTCCGTATTCACGTGCGTACGCTGAAATTCTTTCCCCAGCCACGTCCATCCTATTTCAAGTCGTCGGTTTGCACGGTCAATATTTCCATATCGCGAGCTGCCTGCAACGCGGTTGCTCTTTTTGTCAATCGTCGCAAACGGGAGCGCCGTTCCTTCCGCCTGGTGTCGTAGCGCCATCTCCACATACCTTCGCATTTCCTCTTCATCACGAATCAACGTCATGGTGATTCGCCACAGATCCTGGTCCAGTCCCACCTTGCACAAGTGCGGCACGTGAGCCAAGGAGAGAGGCTCAAGTCGAACGTGACGGCCTTCAAGTATAACCGGTTGAATCACATTACTCATTGTTCATTGACTCTTAACTTACTTCGATTGTAGCCGAATAGGAAATAAATAACCAGTCCAGCAGCAAGCCAGAGACCGAAGCGCTTCCAGGTTATTTCGGGGAGGCCATCCATTAGGTATACACACGAGAGAATACCAGCTAGCGCAACATCGGTCTTCAGCCAATCACTGATCGCTTTCCCTTTTAATTTCTGCGTAAAGGCCGCAATGTTCCCGACAAGGCCCAACAGACTAACCAAAGTAAGGACGATGCGTGTAATATCGTGTATTCCGTCAATTGTCCATATTACGTACGGGGCAATCAGCCACACGGGCGTCAGTGGAACCCAGGAAATCTTGAACGTGCGCGGACGGTCTGGATCTCGTTTTCGCAGTATGATAATGCCTGTACACACGAGCACAAACGCAAACAGTGTTCCAATGTTCGTCAAGTCCACCATCTCATCGATACTGGTAAACATCGAACAAACACCAACAGCAACGCCTGTGAAAATTGTTGTAATGTGTGGGGTCTTATATTTGGGGTGGACTTTTGAAAAGCTCTTGGGAAGCAGTCCATCTCTCGACATGGAAAAGAAAATGCGCGGCTGGCCCAGTTGAAACACAAGCAGAACTGCGGTGTGAGCAATCACCGATCCGAACGCAACCAATCCAATGAAGAAGTTTCCCCAATTCTCGATATGAGCGTATTGAAGAGCAAGCGTGAGCGGTTCAGCTTGCGATGTTGCAAGCGTTTTCACGAGTGCATCGTATGGAATGATGCCGGTGAACACGGCTGCCACAACAATATAAATGATTGTACAGACAATGAGCGAACCGATGATGCCGATGGGGAGATCACGCTTGGGGTTTTTCACTTCTTCTGCAACAGTCGAGACCGCATCGAAACCGATATAAGCGAAAAAGACGATTGCGGCCCCCGCCTGGATACCTGCCCAACCGTTGGGAGCGAACGGAGTCCAGTTTGCCGGTTTGACATAGTTGAATCCCACCGCAACGAACACTGCCAACACGATCAATTTTATGATGACCATAACTGTGGTCATCCGTGCACTCTCGCGAATACCAAGGACCAGCACAACCGTAACGAGCGCGACGATGGAAATTGCAGGAAGATTGAAGACTATGGGGATGCCGAAGACGTGGGGTGCACTTTCGAAGAGTCCGGGAATCTTCGCGGCTGTTCTGAAGTCCGTTGAGATCCAATCGGGAATGATGATGCCGAATCCCGCAACGAACGTCTTGAAATAATTCGCCCAGCTAATTGCAACGGCAACATTCCCAACAGCATACTCAATGATCAAATCCCAACCGATGATCCAGGCAACCAGTTCGCCAAGTGTTGCATACGAGTAGGTATAGGCGCTGCCTGAAATCGGTACCATTGCTGCAAACTCCGCGTAGCAGAGCGCTGCAAACCCGCAAGCAACACCAGTGATGACGAATGAGAGGATAAGCGCGGGGCCTGCGCCGGGCCTTGCCAGATCCCCAGCCGCTGCAGTTCCGATTGTGGCAAATATCCCCGCACCGATAATCGCGCCTATCCCCAGCATCATCACATCGAAAGACCCAAGGACGCGCTTCAACTTATCCCCGGGGACCTCGCCTTCATGGAGGATCGAGTCCAGATTTTTTGTTTGGAAGAGCTGCTTGAGCATGCAGTGTCCTTTGTGTTTAGGTGAGTGCCAGCTTAGGCAAAGGAAGGTACAAAATCAAGATGTGTAATCCGAAATCTGACGGAATAATTTTGAGAGGAAACAAATTGAACCAACGTACCGAATCAGTCTGGAGAGGTTTCGCCTGACAATTCTTTCATGATCAACTTTGCTTCATCAAGATTCCCTTGTCGGACGACGACTTTTACGGCACCAATACCGCCTGGTGCAATATACGGAGCAATGCTCCCCATGAACTCGTCTTTCAGCGCCGCCTGAACGCCATTTGTCTCGAGCATATCCTTGATCATCTCGGCTTCAACGGAGTTCCCAGAAAACACTACCACCAAGGCATCATCGTTGTCATTTGCCATCTCATCCTCCTTCGTTGCCGTTACTTGTTGATAACAAGGCACCCAGCCATTATGTCGTGTAAGGCCTGTTTCTGCTGTGTAAGTCCAGCCATGATGAAGCCAACATAACAAATTGCATACGAAAGAATTTTGCCAAAGTACCTTCCTGATGCCCGTCCAAACGAGATTCTGTTTCCGTTCATGTCAACAACATGAATGTTCATCACCATCTTGCCGAGAGTCGCTCCCTTGGATGATTCCATGAGTGCATAGTAGAGCCATCCACCGATAGCAACAATCAGGATTGCAAAAAACCACGTACCAATGGCAGCGATAATAAGTCCTAAACCATTCCGTGGTTCATCGGACAACGCGGTGAGACCGAGACCAACCCCGAACAATCCAAAGGCGGGGAGAAGAATAATAAGAGAGGCAATCCCAAGAATCAAGTTATCGACTAGGTGAGCGACAAACCTTTTCCAAAATCCTGCGTACTGTGATTGTTCCATGATGGTTTTCCTTGCTATGGATGCAGAGTCAAATATGCATGCTCGTTGAAGCAAGGTAGAGGAAAAACCAGAGAGAAGCAATCCTGCCTTGATGCGTGTTTGAACACATCCAAAACACAATGCCCCGGGCTGATAACTGCCGGGGCATTCTTGGATTAGAAAAAGACTCCTATTCCCCTTCGACTCACCGATAGATTGGTAGATTTGGCGGAGGAGGGTTGAAGGCTAACTGTGCAACATCGACACTACCCAACCCGCTAATAGTAACAACCGGTGCAGGCGACCCTGATGAGACAAGTTGTGCAGCGGAGAACTGAACCATGGTCCCATTTACGTTCACCACCCAAAGGCTCCCACTGTTGTCAAACGCCACGCTCTGCGGAATATTTAATGATCCAGCAGTAGCAGAAATGGTAACAGTTGGAGTTGGATTGCCCGAGCCTGCTAGTTGGCCTGGTGTGAACATCAGCAACTTGCTGAAACCGGAACTTGCAACCCATAGATTACCATTCACATCAAAGGCCAGACCTCTTGGCGCACTTATTGCCGAACCACTAAGAGTATCGGGAGTTGGTGTTCCGGTACTGGTAAGTTGGCCTGGAGTATATTTCACGATAGTATTCTTGCCTAGGTTTGATACCCAAAGATTATTACTTGCATCAAATGCCACTCCGATGGGGTTACTTAATGCACTGCCGCCAATAATCACAGATGGTGCCGGACTTCCAGAGCTGATGAGTTGACTCGTAGTATATTTAGCCAACGTGGAATTGCCAAAATTCCCAATCCAGAGGTTACCATTGGCATCAAACGCCATCCCAACAGGATTGTTTAAGGAACCACTATTCGCACTGATCATTACTGCTGGTGTCGGCGTACCAGAACTTGCCATTTGGCTCGGCGTATATTTGAATATTGTATTGTTTGTAAAACTCGTGACGACCCAGGCGTTACCGCTTCGATCGAATGTCACAGCCTCGTTGTTTACACTGGTCCCGATGGCAACATTCGGCGTTGGGCTCCCGCTGACTACAAGCTGACTTGGAGTATAGCCACCAAAGGAATGTCCTGCGAAAAGAGGCACCCACAGTTTCCCACTGCCCGATCGCACAGCATATTTTACACTGTCGAGGGCCGTGGCACCCGCAGTAACACTGATCGTGGAGCTGCTCGTGCTATCCTGATAAAGCTCGCTCACAATTGAAGCCGCCGTTGCGACATTGTTTACAGTAACTGTGTATGTTCCAACAGCAAGGCTGCTTAATGTTTGCGTTGCCGTCAAAACCTGGTTGAAACTGTTTGGGCCAGTCACCGTCACGCTCGCATTGAGGCCGCCCGGGAGACCAACAATGGCAACAGTCAAACTACCGGTAGTCGAACCAGCAGGACCGGATGCAGAATCACTCTTGCAGCCGACATAAAACATTAGCACACAAAACAAAGCGAGAAAAGAAGAAACTGTCATGTACTTGTTTGTGTTGCGCATTTAGAACTCCTTGATGTTGTGTGATGAAGTCGTGAGTTAATGTACAGCTTGTCTACTGTCCGTGAATTGACAATCGTGAATTCGCAGGCAGCGGAGAGCGTAGGATTCGAACCTACAAGCCCTTACGGGCGCCAGTTTTCAAGACTGGTGCAATAGCCGTTCTGCCAGCTCTCCATGGCAATGGTGTTAATATAGCAAACGTGGGTGAATATTAAAAGATCATTTCCCGTCTAATACATTTCGATACGCGGTTGCAGTTTTCTCAGCGACGCGCTGCCAGAGGAATTCCTTGCGGATATGTTCGCGGAGCGATGTATCCTTCTTCTCACTTAATGCACTCACAATGCCATTGCGAATTGATTCAATGGAATGCGGGTCAACATACTTCACCATGCTGCCAAAGTATTCCTTCGTACCGCCAAAAGGAGTGATGACAACCTTTGCTCCGGCGAGCCCTGCTTCGAGCGCAGCAATGCCGGGAGTTTCAAACAACGAAGGGAGGGCAAAGACGTCACATGCCGCATAAGCGGAAGCAAGCATCTCTGAGTCGTTCTCTAGACCATCTATCAGCAGAATATGTTTGTGTTTTGCAGCTTCACGGAGGCATGCGTTCCCATATTCTCCTTCAATGATTCTTCCAATGATCACAGCCTGATGGTCAATTCGGCCGAGTGCTTTGATGAGCGCAAGGACATTTTTTCGTCCATGACCTATGTGCCCAACATTCAGAATAAACCCCTCCAGTCCATATTTCTTCTTGAACAGTGATGCGTCAGCAGAATAAAACCGTTCATCAACTCCATTCGGAATCACTGTAATTTTATGCGATGAAATCCCCAGGCCTTTTGAAACAAGCTCTGCTTCCGCATGGGTGTTTGGGAGAATTTTCTTTGACCAGTTACAAATATCGGCGGCAAGAACATAATCCGACCAAACTCCTTTGGCCACTCGCTGCAGAAGCCGTGTACCGGCAAGAGAGGTTCGGATGAATGCATGTGAATGAAGGCTGTAGATAATCGGTGACACCACAAGAGGAATCCCGAGCGCGTGAATTTCGCGTGCAAGATGGTATGTACCTATGTTTGCGGCGAAAATGTGAAAGATATCGCATTCCTCCTTCTTCAGAGCAGACCACGCATCAAAGTGCCTCGCTGTAACCCCACACCCGGTAAGATGCTTGACAGTTTTTCTTAGCTGGGTGTTTGGTCCGCCGTGCATAAGAGAAACCGCCTGATATCCGGCAACTGTTACATTCATGCCATTTTCCTCATGAACTTGCGATACCAGCCTCCCAAAACCGTCCTCGGATCGAACTCTCTGATGCGTCGGACATCAGCAGGCACAGAAGTTTGTTTTTTTGAAAAATCCCAAGGGAGAGTACTCAAGTCGATGCGCTCCGAAATAGGAACGATTGCTTCACCCGAATTCACATGTATAATATGAAGAGACATCTCTGAATCGGCATTCTGCGATCGAGTAGGCAATTCAATGCAATCATTGCCGATCGACATTTCAAAAGTATGTTGTTGCCGCGTTTTCCACCACCGGGCATATTCCAGGAATGTCGTGTTTGCAATGCCCTTCATCTTCATCTCCTTAAATAAGAATTCAACTACATCCCAATTGCGGTGTGTAGGATGATGGTAGAAGAACAACGGATCGTTACGCTGAAGTTTTTGTTCAC